>CAYPDO010000508.1:0-3709 GCA_964409495.1 uncultured Bordetella sp. | reverse complement strand
TCGTGCGTCGTGACGGGGTCCGGCGCCGAAGGGGATGCGTACACCGACCGTGAAGGTCTGTTGGTAGGATTCCCCGTAGGCGCCTCGATCGCGCGTGGCGGCAATCGTCAGCTCCGGGCTGGCACGTGATTGCGTGGCAGCCAGGGCGATTGCTCCCTCGGCAACCGCTGCGCGGTCCTTCAGCGCAAGCAGTTCGGCATGCGTGTCCATCTCGGCCGTGGGAGTCGCCGGAATGGGCGGCTCCGGTTCGGCTTGGCTCGGGATGACGCTGGTCAGGCCGACGGCCGGCATGGCAGTCAGCGAGCGAAGATGCTGCTGGGCGGCCGTGAGCATGCCTTCAGCTTGCGCAACGGCGCCTTCGGCCGCTGCCACGGCACCATCGGCCTGGTGCTGGTCGGCTCGGGCCAGGTCGCCAGCCTTCAGGCGCTTGCCCACGTCGGCCGCGATGCGGCGAACGTTGTCCAGTTGGCCGCGCGCAGCTTCCAGCTCGGCGCGTGCCCTCTGCCAGGACCACCAGGCTTCACGCACGGCTGCTGCGATGCGCAGCTGGGCCGCAGTGGTCCGACTCTCGACGGCACGACCCTCGGCATCAGCCAGTGCCTTGCTGCGACCACGTTCCCCCGGCAGCCACAGTGGGATGGCGACGCCGACCTCATATTCGCGTGTGCCGAGATTGCGGTTCAGGCGGTCCGTCTTCGTGGACAGCTCCATGGCCACCGGCTCGGGCGTCAACGCTTGGGCAGCCTGCGCTTGGGCGCGTGCCGCGTCCCGCCGGGCCGCCAGCGCCTGTGCTTCAGGCTGGCGCGCCCACGCCGCTTCAAACGCCTCGCGCAGAGTGGGCTGGTTCTGCACCGTGGGCGCGGGCACGGTCTGCGCGTGCACCTCGATCAAGCCGCCCGTCAGCGCGACGGCAAGTGCGAGGGTCAGTGTGGCGCGGGCGGTGTGTTGCCACCGCCCGGCAGCCGGAATTCTTCTTCGGTGCATCCGATGCTCCAGTGTTGAAAACAACCCACGGGAGATCGGCAAGGGGCGACGCTGAACAACTCAGGGTCGGATCGTGCCTGGCACGGCGCCACTGACACGAACGTCAACTGGCGCGCACTCAGGCGCGAACGGGTTTCAGAAAGGGAAGAGACCCGCCTCGCCGATCAGGCGAGGGGCCGCCACTGAGGGCGTTCGGGCGGGCTTTGCGCGAGGGTGCGCACGATGCCTTCGACAGGCGTCACGGGGTGCGACGCCAGGGCCAGCGGCGACGTGTCGCCCAAGGGCGCGGGCATGCCGGCACAGGTGCCGTGGCAATGGCCGCAGTCAAAGTCGAAACCGGCGGGTGCCTTTTGGTCCGCCGACGCGCTGCCCTGGTCGGCCTTGGCTTGGTCCGCATGCCGGTGCTCGTGGTGGCCCAGGTGCTCGACGTCCTGGCCGGTTTCGTGCCCGCAATACACCGCCACGGCCGCCCAGCTGAACTGGAACGGCAGGAGGACGAGCATGAGGATCGCGAACCAACTGCGCATCAAAAGAGTCTAGCAGCTACAGAGTTTGAGACCGGGCCGCAGGCCTGATCGCCGTGACCGGCATCGCCACTTTTCGACGCGGATCGGCTGAACTCGAGACCATCGAAGTGGGAGATGACGTTTGCACATCCGAAGTGCGATGCGCATCATCTGGACGGGGCCGAGAGTTCAATTTCTCGGCCCCTGAGCGAAGCCAGTTCCGTTCGCTCTAACTGCCGCTACTTACCAGCAGCAGGGAAGCATGCCAGCGCAGCATGCAGCGCCAGCAACGCAGCATGAGGCTGCAAACGCTGTAACCGAAAAGGCGGAAGCGCCGACGGCGGCCACCGCCTTGAGGCAGATCGATTTCATAGACTTACTCCATTTGATGAATGTGGGTGATCGGAAAGGTCAACCATCAAGGGTCAGTCCGGCGGCTTCCATGGGGGAAGGGGCGCTGCGCTCCGATGTGACGAATGGACCGTTTCATGTTCTTCAGACGCCAACGCGCGCCGAGCATCGAACTGCGCGGCAACCATTGCTGGAACAGTGGAACAAGCGGCACAGCCCTGGCCAGACGGAGACAGTACACAGCAGGGTTCTTGGCCCGCGCAGCAGGCAGTCAACGGGGCTGCAACGGCACTCAGGGCCATCCATGCAAGCAGCGCCATTGCAACAAGGCGGAACCAAGAGACCTGAACGCTGCGCATGGGGAAGTTTAGCGGAGGGGCGTGGGTCAAACCGATGGCGTGCGAGTTGCGATGCCTAGTTGCCGGCCGAAGCGCGCATCAGCCGCAGGCCGTTGAAGACCACCAGCAGGCTGGCCCCCATGTCGGCGAAGACGGCCATCCACATGCTGGCGTTGCCGAACAGCGCCAGGAGGAGGAACACGGCCTTGATGCCGAGAGCAAGCACGATGTTCTGCCACAGCACTGCGTGCGTGCGTTGCGACAGGCGCACCGTCTCGGCGATGCGCCGCAGGTCGTCGTTCATCACCACCACATCCGCGGCTTCCATCGCGATATCGGTGCCGGCTGCGCCCATGGCCACACCGATGTCGGCCTGCGCCAGGGCCGGTGCGTCGTTGATGCCGTCGCCAGTCATCGCCGTCGCGCCGTACTGCTTCTGCATCGCCTGGACCGCTGCGAGCTTGTCCTCGGGCAGCAGGTTGCCGCGGATGTCCGTCAGACCGGCCTCGCGGCCGATGGCCTCGGCAGTGGCCTGGTTGTCACCGGTCAGCATCACCGGCGTGATGCCCATGGCCAACAGAGCGCCGATGGAGGCGGCCGACGAGGGCTTGATCGTGTCGGCCACCGCAAAGAGTGCCAGCACCCCGGACGCAGTGGCCAGCAGACTCACCGTGCGGCCCGCCTCTTCGTGGCGGTGAAGCACGGCCTCGATCTCGGCAGAGCACTGGCCGCGCTCCTCGATCAGGCGGTGGTTGCCCAGCACATAGCGCTGGCCGCCGATGTCGGCCTCGATGCCGCGGCCGGACAGCGCAGAGAAGTTGCGGGCCTCGACACTGTTCGGCGTGAGGCCGACTGCGATGGCGCGCGACACCGGATGGTCCGAGTGTGCGGCCAGCGCGGCAGCGATGTGTTCGGCCTGCGACCTGGGCAAGCTGGTGGTCAGCATCTCCCACTCAACGAGGCGCGGCTTGCCCTCAGTGATGGTGCCGGTCTTGTCGAGCGCGACAGCCTTGATCAGGCGCGCCTGCTCCAGGTGAACACCCCCCTTGATCAGGATGCCCCGCTTGGCCGCCGACGCCAGGCCGCTGACGACGGTGACAGGCGTCGAGATCACGAGGGCGCACGGGCAGGCGATGACCAGCAGCACCAGCGCCTTGTAGACCGCAGCTAGTACCGTCCAGCCGAACAGCCAGGGACCGGCGATGGCGACGGCCAGCGCCAGCACGAACACGGCCGGCGTGTAAACGGCCGCGAAGCGGTCAACGAAGCGCTGCGTGGGTGCACGGCTGCCTTGGGCCTGCTCGACGGCGTGGATGATGCGGGCCAGCGTCGATTGCGACGCTGCGGCGGTGACGCGGCACTCGATCGTGCCGGTCTGGTTGATGGTGCCGGCGAAGACCGCATCGCCGGGCACCTTGTCCACCGGCAGGCTCTCGCCAGTGACGGGCGCCTGGTCCAGGCTGGTGCTGCCTTCGGTGACGACGGCGTCCATCGCGACGCGCTCGCCGGGTCTGACTCGTACCGTTGCGC
>CAYPDO010000507.1:0-3710 GCA_964409495.1 uncultured Bordetella sp. | reverse complement strand
GGCGATCCGGCATGTGGGCGGTCATCACGCTGTGTTCTCCCTGTGGCTGCCATTGGCAGCGCGGGCAGCACCGGCCACCCGCCCCGAACTGTACGGTGAGCAGGTGTCAAAACCTGCCGCTCAGGATCACCCTGCCAGTTGCAGTTCGATCAGCAGCGGGTGCAGCGGCGTGCCGCTGCGCGGGTCGACCACCGAGTGTGGGTCATTGACGATCAAGACCTCGCGGGTGCTGTGCAGATCCACCGTGCCGACGAGCGGGGCGCGCGTGTCGTTGCGGTAGTACATGGCGCGGCCCATGTCGGTGGCGCCGGCCGCGCCCGCTGCGCGACGCAAGCCCGCCTGCACGCGCAGGCCGCCGTCGGGGCCGCGGTCGACTGACAGCGGGCAGCTCTGGCTGACCACACTGATCGCCTCGCCATGCGCCTGGCCGAAGCCGGCATCCACCAGCGCGGCGCGGTCAAAGCGCGCCGGCAGGCGGTCGAAGCGCAGCTCGAAGGGCGTGTCATAAGGCCCCTGCGTAGTGCCCAGCACGCGCACGCGCAGCAGCGGCTCGGCCGCGGGCATGGCAGTGGGCAGGTCGACCGTCGATGCGCCGGCCACACTCGGCAGCGCAGTTTCGTACTGGGCCTGCGGAGTCGTGGTAGCCGTGTGCAACGGCATCGGCTCGTGCATCACCGGCACATCAACGGCGCCAGGTGCCGGCGCTGCTTCGTCGGGCTCGATGGCCCGCTCGCGCAGCAGGTGCAGCTCAAGGTCGCCGCCGCCGGCGGCGCGCGTGCCCTCGCCCAGCACCTTGGGCTCATGGCGGTACTGCAGTTCCAGGCCCGGATCCACTGCAAACCGATGGGTCTCCTGCAACTGGCGGCGCAACCAGTCGGCCGCGCGCGGCGCGTCGTCCACCGTCAGGCGGCGCAGTGCGGCGTGCAGCTCGTCATTGCGCACGGTTACCACCACGCGCCGCACCGGCAGCTTGGCAAGCGCCGGCACCTCATCGGCCACGGCGGCGGCCAGAGCGCGCAGCAGCAGCTCGGTGGCCTGGCGCTGGCTCACGGCAGCAACCGGCGGCGCTGCCTGGCGGCTCGGCGCGGTGGCTTGCGCCGTGGCTTCGGCCTGGTCCTGCGCGGCCGCAGGCGCACCGCCAAAGCGGGCCAGCCGCGGCCAGCGCTGCAGCAGGCGGGCCAGCCAGCCGCCAGCGGCGGGCGCTTTCACCTCGGCACGGCCGGGTGGCGGCACCAGGCGCACGATGTGCTGGCCCAGCGCATCGTCGAGCGGCATCTCGATCGGGCGCACCGACACGGCGCACTTCAGCCCCGCCTCGCCGGCCAGCGCGGCCAGCTGGTCGCGCACCAGGTCGATCGGAAAGGCGCCGGCCGCCTGGGTGGAAAAGCGCACCTCGATGCGCGCCCAGTGCCGCCCCTTGAGGCGGCGGTGCACCTGCTGCACCAGCGCGGCGGGGCTGGTGCGGTCAGCGGGCAGGCTGAAGGTGGTGGCGGTTTCGGTCATGGTGAAGACTCCTGTGCGGATGGGTACGGTGGCAAGCGCGGCATGGCCACGGTCGGCATGTACTGGATGGACGCAGTGCGCGGCCGAATGTCAGATGGCGAGCGACGACTGATCGGCTCAGGGTGTTGCGCCGCCCATCTCGCGCACCAGGGTCAGTGCGGCCTCGGCGGCGGCCGAGCTCTGCAGATCCAGCGTGCGGCCGCCGGCATCGCGGTTGCGCAGCACCATCACCGCCACCGCATAGCGCTGGCCGCGGGCGCTGAACACGCCACCAAACAGCTTGGCCGGCAGTTGCAGGCCGGGCTTCACCCAGGGGCTGTCTTCGGCCAGCAGAAAGTCGGCCGTGCCGGTTTTGCCGGCCAGCCCGGGCAGGCCCTCGGCCGGGCAGGTGCCAAACACCACGCGGCACGAGCCCTGGGCCGTGCCCTTCCAGGCACTGCTGGTGATACCGCCGGTCATGCCGATCACGCGGCGTGCGGCCTCGGCCTGGCCCAGGCCCATGGCCACCGGCGGCTGCGCCTGGCCGGCGCGCTCCAGCAGGTGCGGCACTGCGGCGCTGGCGCGGCCGCGCGCGGTGAGATCGAGCCGGCGCCACACATCGGCCAGGCCCAGCGCGCTGATGCGCAGATCGGCACTGCCGATGGCGGTGTCGGCCAGGCGGCGCGCGGCCAGGTATTCGCTGATGCGCGCATGGCCGTGGCGACGGTCCACATCCACGCCCTGCTCCTTCTCGTGGCGCAGCGCCTGCATGGTGGCAAAGTCCATCGCCACGGGGCGCAGCTGCTCCTGGCCGCTGCGGGTGGCTGGGCGCCAGTGCATGCCCAGCGGTGCGCCGGGTGTGACGGCGCCGGCGTCGGCGTTGGGGGCGGCGGCCTTGGCGGCCACGGGCGTACCCCACAGCAAATCACCGGCCGGAGCACCAAAGCCGGCGGCGGCCAGCGTGGCCAGGTAGCGCGGGCCGGCGGCCAGCGCGGCGGCCTGCACCGGGGCCTGCTCATGGCTCTCGGCCAGGATGGATTTCCAGCGCCCGTCGTCGGCCGGGGCAATGTGGCCCGCCTCCACGCCGGCCAGCGCAGCCAGCGTCTTCAGGCTGCTGCCAGGCCCCACCATCCACAGCGCGGGGTGCTGGGTGAGCAGAAAGCTCGATCGCTGATCGGGCAGTTGGGCACAGGGCTGCTCACCCCACAGCGCCGGCACCTGGCGCTGCGCGACGGCATGCGCCGGCACCTGGCGCGGCGCCCCGGCATGCGCCGGGCGCTGCAGCGCCTGGGCGCTGCAATCCGACAGCGCGCCGGCCAGGGCCACCACGCGGCCGCTGTCCACCTCGGTGAGCACCAGGCCCAGCGCCCCGGCCCGCAGGCCGCCGGGGCCGAAATGGCGTGCGCGCCAGGCGGCATCGCGCGG
This sequence comes from uncultured Bordetella sp., assembly GCA_964409495.1. Lineage (GTDB taxonomy): Bacteria > Pseudomonadota > Gammaproteobacteria > Burkholderiales > Burkholderiaceae_C > Pseudaquabacterium. The sequence continues at coordinate 803 of CAYPDO010000507.1, read as the reverse complement.
CAGCGCCGCCTCGCAATCGGCAGCACTGCGGCGGGCGGTGTAGCAATCGGCAATGCGCTGGGCGGTGGCCTGCAGCTGGGCATCCAGCGTCTGTGTCAGCACCGGGCCGGTGGGCACCGGGCGATGGTTCAGCTGCCGCTCGCCCTGGGGCGTGCGCACGGCGGCCTGCAGGCGCGGCAACAGCTCCTGGTGCAGCCAGGGGTCGAGCCACAGCGCATCGCCCAGGCCATCGGCCTCGGGGCCCAGCAGCCGGCACGGCGCGGCATCGGCCCCTACCGGCCGCACGCAGCCCGGCACGCCCCACCAGGCGTTGGGCGTGCGGTAGTCGCGTGCGTTGGCCAGCGGCTTGTCGCGCTGCGGCTCACCGGTGGTGGGCAGGGCCGATGGCGTGCGCGCTGGCAGGGCCAGCTCACCCACCAGGCGCTGCCAGTCGGTATCGAGCATGCGGCCCAGATCACGCGCCAGGCTGCGGCAGGCCTTGTCATCCACCACGCCACGCCGTGCGAGCAGGGCTGCGCCGTTCAAATGCCAGGTGACGGCCGGTGCGCCGGGCAGCGCGGCCAGGCGCTGGTTCCACACCTGCACGGCCTGCTCAAACGCGGCGCAACCGGCCCATGCCTGCGCCTCGGCCTGCGCTGCGGCTGCGGCCGCCGGATCGCCCTTGACAATGGCATCGGCCACCGCCTGCGCCAGGGCCAGGCGCGGGGCCGAGGTGTGCAGCGCAGGGGCTTGCAGCACATCGGCCTGCAGCCGCCAGAGCCCGCCACCCACCAGCAGCCCCAGCCCGGCCAGTGCCACCAGGG
>CAYPDO010000506.1:0-3719 GCA_964409495.1 uncultured Bordetella sp. | reverse complement strand
GCCCACCACCTGCGCCGGGTTGCCGGCGATCACGCTGAACGCGGGGAAATCGCCGCGCAGCACGCTGCCGGCGCGCACGATGCAGCCGCGGCCCAGCGTGGTGCCGGCTTCCAGCACGCTGTGCGGGCCGATGAAGCTGTAGGGGCCGATGCTCACCGGCCCGGCCACCCAGCCCGGCCGCTCGCCCGGCCAGTCGACATAGGCGCGGCCCAGCAGGCGCTGCGCGCGGTGCGAGCTGTGGGTCACGATGCTGACGTGGTGCGTGATCTGCACGCCCTCGCCCACGGTGACGCCGCCGCTGGCCTCGATGAAGCAGAACGGGCCGATGAACACATGGTCGGCCAGTTGCAGCCGGTGTTCATGCTCGATGCAGGTGGAGGGTGCGATGCGGGTATTGGCAAGCGCCACGCCGCCCGACACCTCGCCAAACACCACGCGGTGCATCAGCGCATGCACCAGGCGCCGGCGCAGGCGGTTCAGCCAGCCACGGATCATGTCAGCCCCTCGGTCCATGCCAGCATGGACCGATCCCCCAAGGGGATGGCGGGCCGGCTTGGGAGCGGCCCGGCGCTCGTCCCGCTGCAGCATGTCGACATGCGGCACATCATGCCGCCGCCTCCGCCACCGGCCAGGTGGCCAGCTTCAGGAAATACCAGCCGAAGTAGGCGGCCATGGCCAGCGACACCGCCCAGCCCGCGCCGCGCAGCCCGCCCCAGGCCAGGCCGGCGGCCAGCGCGGCGATGAACAGGCCCTGGCCCACCAGCGCCAGCTTCAGCGCCCAGGCCTGGGCGTCCCAGGCCAGTGTCACCACGCCCAGCGGCGAGGCCACGAAGTGCAGGCCGATGTACAGCGCCAGCGCGCGGCCCAGCTCGCCGGCCTCGGTCCACCCGGCGCCGAAGGCCCAGCCGAACAGCGCGGGCGCCAGCGCCCACAGGCCGATGACCAGCGGCGCGGCGATCAAGGCCAGCATGGCCATCGTGCGCAGCACCAGCGCACGCCCGGCACTGGTACGGCCGGCCTGGGCCAGGCGCGGATGCAGGGCCTGCGACACCGCGCTGCCCACCAGCGTGGCCGGCGCCTTCAGGTAGCGCAGCGCCAGGCCCCAGGCGCCGGCCGCCGCCACGCCCAGCTGCGCGGCGACCAGGGCCACGGCCACGGTGTCTTGCAGCGCCCCCAGAAAGGCGTGCGGCGTGTTCAGCAGCGGGTAATGCCGATATCGACGCGCCACGGCGCGCCAGTCGGGCTGCGGCGGCCCCTCCGGTGCAGCGCCAGCGGGTGCCGGCGACTGCGGTGCCCGCGCGGCCAAACCACCCAGCGCCGCCCAGGCCGCCATCACCGCCACCAGGGCGCCGACGATCAGGCCCTGCACACCGCCATGCACCAGGCCGGCCCCAACCTGGCCCAGCGCGCCGCCACCATGCTGCAGCACGCGGGCCGTGGCCAGGGGCTTGAACTGCTGCGCCCGCGTGGCCTGCAGCGTGGCCAGCGAGAGCTGGCCCAGCGCGCCCACGCTGGCCGGCAGCCACAAGGGCCACACGGCGCCCAGCGCCACGGCCCAGGCCACGGCGACGGCCAGGGTGATCAGCAGCACGCCGTTCAGCACACGCCGGCACAGCTGCCGCAGTGCCCGGGCCTCGGCCTCGTCCACGGCCATCGGCAGCGCGAACTCGTAGCGCCCGCAGGCCACCACCGCGATGTTGGCCGCCACCGCGGCAAACAGGTGGTACTGGCCATAGCTCTCAGGCGTGTACAGCCGGGTCAGCCAGGGCCCCAGCAGCAGCGGCAGCGCCTGGGCCAGCGCACCGCCGGCCAGCAACGTGAACACGGCGCGGCGCAAACCCTGGGTGGCCATGGCAGCGGTGCTGTCGCGCGGGTGGGGCGGGCAGGAAGCCGACGGACCGGAGGGTGCCGCGCTCAGGCTGCCGCCGTGGCCGCCACGTCGGCCGCGGCCGCGGCCACTTGCGCGCAGGCCGTGGCCAGTGCGGCCACCACGCGGTCCTGGTCGGCCTCGGTCAGGTCGGCGCTCATCGGCAGGCTCATCACGCGCTGCGCGGCGGCGATCGAGGCCGGATGCGCCAGCGGATCGCAGCCAGCGCCATAGGCCGGCTGGTGGTGCAGCGGCTTGGGGTAGTGGATGGCGGTGGGCACGCCCGCGGCCTGCAGCGCCTGCTGCACGGCGGCGCGGTGGTCCAGCATCACGGTGTATTGCGCCCACACGCAATCGCGGTCGGGGCGCACCGTGAGCAGTTGCACCGGGGCGCCACTTTCGCGGATCAATGCGCCATAGCGGTCGCCCAGCGCCTGGCGGCGGGCGATCTCCCAATCAAAGCGCTCGAGCTTGCCCAGCACCACGGCGCACTGCAGCGTGTCCATGCGGCCACCCACGCCCAGGCGGGTGTGGGTGTAGCGCGCGCTCTGGCCATGCACGCGGATCTCGCGCGCGGCCTTGGCGATGGCATCGTCATCGGTGAACAGCGCGCCGCCGTCGCCATAGCAGCCCAGCGGCTTGCTCGGGAAGAAGCTGGTGCAGCCGATGGTGCTGACGGCGCAGCTCGGCTTGCCTTGGTAGGTGGCACCAAAGCTCTGCGCGGCATCTTCGATCACGGCCAAGCCGTGGCGCGCGGCAATGGCGTTGATCTGGGCCATGTCGGCCACCTGGCCGTACAGGCTCACTGGCATGATGGCGCGGGTGCGCGGCGTGATCGCGGCCTCGATCAGGCGGGCGTCGATGTTGCAGGTGTCGGGCTCGATGTCCACGTACACCGGCTGGCCACCCAGCAGCACGATGACCTCGGCCGTGGCGGCAAAGGTGAAGGGCGAGGTGATGACCTCGTCGCCCGGCTTCAGATCCAGCGCCATCAGCGCGATCAGCAGGGCCTCGGTGCCGCTGGCCACCGCCACGCAGTGCTTCACGCCGGTGCGCGCGGCCAGCGCCGCCTCCATCTCGGCCACCTCGGGGCCCATGATGTACTGGCCGTGGTCGAGCACACGCTGGATGCGCGCGTCGATGCTGGCCTTCAGCGTCTGGTACTGGGTCTTGAGGTCGGTGAATTGCATGGCGTTGTTCAGTCCAGGCGGGAAAGCTCGGTGCCGGCCAGGCGGTAGCGCTCGCCGGTGGCGGGGCAGCTGGCTTCAACGCTTTGACCGGCCGGCGCGCTGACCGGCAGCGCCAGCCGCTCGCCATGCCGGCTCATCCAGCCGATCTGCCGGGCCGGCACGCCCACCATCAGCGCATAGGGTTTCACGTCGCGGCTGACCACTGCGCCGGCGCCAACAAAGGCGTACTCGCCGATGGTGCTGCCGCACACGATGGTGCAGTTGGCGCCCAGCGTGGCACCGCGCTTGACCCGCGTGCGGCGGTACTCGGCCTTGCGCACCACCGCGCTGCGCGGGTTGAACACGTTCGTGAACACCATGCTGGGGCCGCAGAACACGTCGTCCTCCAGCGTCACGGCGTCGTAGACCGACACGTTGTTCTGGATCTTGACGTTGTTGCCGATGGCCACGTCGTTGCCGACGAACACGTTCTGGCCGAACGAGCAACCCGCGCCGATGCGCGCCCCGCCCGAGATGTGCACCCAGTGCCACACGCGGCAACCCTCGCCGAGCTGCGCGCCCTCGTCGACGATGGCGGTGGGGTGGATGGTGGTGTTGAAAGTCATGGACGTGGCACCGTACAACACAAACCCAGCAGTCGCCGCGGAACCGGCTTCGCCGGG
>CAYPDO010000505.1:0-3721 GCA_964409495.1 uncultured Bordetella sp. | reverse complement strand
GACTACAAGGACAGCCTGCGCCGCCGCGTGGCCCTGCTGGCCGGCGTGCCAGTGGCCGCGCTGCAGCAAGAGGTGGATGAGCGCCTGCAGCTCAACCCCGGCGTCCAGACCTTCGTGCGCGCCTGCCAGGCGGCCGGGCTCAAGACCTTGCTGGTCTCGGGCGGCTTCACCTTCTTCAGCGAGCGCGTGCGCCAGCGCCTGGGCCTGGATTTCGCCCGCGCCAACACGCTGGGCGTCTACAACGGCCGCCTCACCGGCACGCTGCAGGATCGCCCCTGGGGCGACATCTGCGACGGCGCCGAGAAGCGCCGCGTGCTGCTCGAGGTGTGCGAGCTGATGGGCATCGACGCCGCCCAGGCCATTGCCGTGGGCGACGGCGCCAACGACCTGCCGATGATGGGCGCCGCCGGGCTGTCGATCGGCTTTCACGGCAAGCCGGCGGTGCGCGAGCAGGCCATGCTGTCGATCGAGTCGGGCGGCATGGACCGCGCGCTCGAGGTGCTGAAAACCTGAGCCGGCGCGGCGGCCATGCCGCCTGCACAACGTCGCCATCGCGGGCAAATCAGGACGCCACGGCCCCCGGCGGCGGGGCTAGCATGGGCTGAACCTGCTTGTTCAACCCGCCACGAGGAGACCGTGCCCATGCCGCAGACCAAGTTCGTGCTCGACGAGAGCCGGATGCCCACCCACTGGTACAACATCGCCGCCGATCTGCCGGTGGCGCCGCCCCCGGTGCTGCACCCCGGCACGATGCAGCCGGTGGGCCCCGACGATCTGGCGCCGCTGTTTCCGATGGCGCTGATCGCGCAGGAGGTATCCACCGAGCGCGAGATCGAGATTCCCGAGCCGGTGCGCGAGGTCTTTCGCCTGTGGCGTCCGGCGCCGCTGTACCGCGCCCACCGGCTGGAACAGGCGCTGGGCACCCCGGCCAGGATTTACTACAAGTACGAGGGCGTGTCGCCGGCCGGCAGCCACAAGCCCAACACCGCGGTGCCGCAGGCCTGGTACAACGCCCAGGCCGGCATCAGGAAGCTCACCACCGAGACCGGCGCCGGCCAGTGGGGCACCAGCCTCAGCTTTGCCGGGCAGCTGTTCGGCCTGGAGGTCAAGGTGTTCCAGGTGCGGGTCAGCTACGACCAGAAGCCCTACCGCCGCGCCGTGATGGAAACCTACGGCGCGCGCTGCATCGCCAGCCCCAGCCACGAAACCGCCTACGGCCGCAGCGTGCTGGCGCAGCGCCCCGACCACCCCGGCTCGCTGGGCATCGCGATCAGCGAGGCAGTGGAGATCGCCGCCACGAACGACGACACCAAGTACGCGCTGGGCTCGGTGCTCAACCATGTGCTGCTGCACCAGACCATCATCGGCCAGGAGGCGATGCTGCAGATGGAGATGGCCGGCGACGACCCCGATGTGGTGGTGGGCTGCACCGGCGGCGGCAGCAACTTCGCCGGCATCGCCTTCCCCTACATCGGCCAGCAGCTGCGGGGCGGCAAGAAGCGCCGCATCGTGGCCGTGGAACCCGCCGCCTGCCCCAGCCTGACCCGCGGCAAGTATGCGTACGACTTCGGCGACACCGGCCACATGACGCCGCTGACCAAGATGCACACGCTGGGCAGCACCTTCACGCCGCCGGGCTTTCATGCCGGCGGCCTGCGCTACCACGGCATGGCGCCGATGGTCAGCCATGTGAAGGAGCTGGGCCTGATCGAGGCCGTGGCCTACCACCAGGTGGCCTGCTTCGAGGCGGGCGTGCTGTTCGCACGCAGCGAGGGCATCGTGCCGGCGCCCGAGGCCAACCACGCCGTCAAGGGCGCCATCGAGGAGGCCCTGCGCTGCAAGCGCGAGGGCAAGGCCGAGACCATCCTGTTCAACCTGTGCGGCCACGGCCACTTCGACATGGCGGCCTATCAGAGCTACTTTGCCGGCGGCCTGTCGGACCAGAGCTACAGCGAGCAGGAGCTGGCCATGGCGCTGGCGGGCCTGCCCTCGGTGCCGGCCTGAGCGGCCGGCGGCGGGCGCGCTAGGCCCCGGCCGGCAGGTAGCGCCGCACCTGCGCCACGAACTGCGTCACCTCGATCGGCTTGGTGATGCAGCCGTTGCAGCCGGCCGCCAGCGCCGCCTCGCGCTCGCGCGGCAGGGCCAGGGCCGTGAAGGCCACCAGCGGCAGCGCCGCGGTGGCCGGTGCGCGGCGCAGCAGCGCGGCCAGCGCGAAGCCATCCATGCCCGGCATCGCCAGATCAAGCAGCAGCACATCGGGCAGGCGCTGCGCCAGCTGGGCCAGCGCTGCCGGCGCGTCGACGGCCTCCAGCACCTCGAAGCCTTCGCCCTGCAGCAGATGCGTGGCCAGCTCGCGGTTGAGCGCATTGTCGTCGACGATCAGGCAGCAGGGCATGGCAGGCGGGGCGTGCGGGCAGGCTGCGCGGTGGCCGGCCTCAGCGCGGCGCCAGCACGCGCCGAAGCTGCGCCGCCCAGCCGGTGACGCTGCCGCCGCCCTTGGCCACGATGGCCGCCGCCGAACGCGCCAGCAGCGCATGTTCAGCCGGCGACAGCAGCGCGGCTGTCCACACGAACACCGGCAGGTCACGCGCCGCCGGCAGCGCCTGCAGCGCGTCCAGCAGCATGAAGCCGTCGATGCCGGGCAGCATCAGGTCGAGCACCAGGGCATCGGCGTGGCGCTCGCCCAGCCAGGCCAGCGCCTGCGTGCCGTCGAACACCGCGTGCACCTGCAGGCCGGCGGCTTCCAGCGCGCTGCGCAGCAGCTCCTGGGCCAGCGGATCGTCGTCGATCACGAGCACGCTGCGCGCCTGCGGCACCTGGCGGCGCAGGCGGGCGGTCAGCGCCGCCAGCTCGCCAGGGCGCAGCGGCTTGAAAAGCACGTCGGCCACACCCATCAGCGCCGCCCCGCGGCCGTCGTCGGCCGGCAGGCTGACGCCCAGCACCGGCACGGCGGCATCGGCCGGGCCGGCGGGCCGGCCACCGCCGCGCAGGTCTGACAGCAGGCCCAGCGCCGGCTCGTCGGGCAGCGCCAGGCCCAGCGTCATGGCATCGACGCGGCCGTCGCGCCACAGCGTGCGTGCCGCGGCGGCGCTGGCGGCAGCATGCACCTGCCAGCCCTGCTGGCCGAGCTGGCGCTGGATCTCGCTGCGCGTGGTGGCGTCGGGCTCCACCACCATCAGGTGCCGTGGCGCCCGGCATCCGGCTGCGGCGGTCTCGGCCGCCGGCTGGGCATCGCAGGGCAGGCGCACATGGAACACGCTGCCCTGGCCCAGGCGGCTGCGCACGCCCACCTCGCCGCCCTGGGCCTCGACGATGCGCCGCGTCAGCGCCAGGCCCAGGCCGGTGCCCTCATGCGTGCGGCCCTGCTGACCCTCGATCTGCTGGAACTCGATGAACAGCCGCGACAGATCAGCCTCGGCAATGCCCACGCCGGTGTCGTGCACCTCCAGCCGCCACCAGCCCGGCGCATCGGCACCCAGGTGCACCGAGACCTCGCCGCCGCCCGGGGTGAACTTCAGTGCATTCGACAGCAGGTTGAACAGCACCTGCTTGAGCCGCGCGGCATCCAGCACCACCCGCGCCGGCGCGTCATCGTCCAGCGGTTCGGCCAGCAGGCGCACGCCGCGGCGCCGGGCCTCGGGCCGCATCAGCTCGATCACGTGGCGCGCCAGCACACGTCTGAACTCCAGTCACTGGAACAAATCTCGTATGGCGTCTTCTG
>CAYPDO010000504.1:0-3728 GCA_964409495.1 uncultured Bordetella sp. | reverse complement strand
CGTCGATGGCCTACTACGAGGGCTTGTTCGCGCAATGCGGCCGCATGATGCTGAGCATCCAGCGCCTGCCGGTGCCGGTGATCGCGCAGGTGCAGGGCATTGCCACCGCCGCCGGCTGCCAGCTGGTGGGCATGTGCGACCTGGCGGTGGCGGCCGAGGATGCGCGTTTTGCGGTCAGCGGCGTCAACCTGGGCCTGTTCTGCGCCACGCCCAGCGTGGCGCTCAGCCGCAACCTGCCACGCAAGCAGGCCTTCGAGATGCTGGTCACCGGGGCCTTCATCAGCGCGCAGCAGGCGCAGGCGCGCGGCCTGGTCAACCGCGTGGTGCCCGGCGGGCAACTGGCCGCCGAGGTGGACGCGCTGGCCGCCAGCATCGTGGCCAAGCCACGCGTGGCGCTGGCCTTGGGCAAGGCCCTGTTCTATCGCCAGCTCGAGACCGGCATCGCTGCCGCCTACGACGACGCGGCCAAGACCATGGCCTGCAACATGATGGACGAAAGCGCGCTCGAAGGTGTGCAGGCCTTCATCGACAAGCGCACGCCCCGCTGGTGATCGGGGCGCTCGGCCCGCTGCCTTCAGCCTCAGTCTTTCGCAGGGCCGCTGACGCGCTGGCGCATCAGCCGGCCCTGCTCGCGCTTCCAGTCCTTGTCCTTCTGGTCGTCGCGCTTGTCGTGCTGGGCCTTGCCCTTGGCCAGCGCGATCTCCACCTTCACGCGGCCGCCCTTGTAGTGCAGGTTCAGCGGCACCAGCGTGAAGCCGCGCTGCTCCACCTTGCCCACCAGGCGGCGGATCTCCTGCTTGTGCATCAGCAGCTTCTTCGTGCGGTCGGGCTCGGGCACGACGTGCGTCGAGGCCGAGCGCAGCGCATTGATGCGGCAGCCGATCAGGAACAGCTCGCCGTTCTTGATCACCACATAGCCATCGGTCAGCTGCACCTGGCCGGCGCGGATGGCCTTGATCTCCCAGCCGTCGAGCACCATGCCGGCCTCGTGCCGCTCGTCGATGTGGTAGTCGTAGCGGGCGCGGCGGTTCTCGGCAATCGGCGCCGAGGGCTTCAGATCCTTCGGATTCACCCGAGGCTGGTCCTGGCGCGCGGCGGTACGGTAGGGGGTGGGCAGGGACATGTTGGCCAATGAACAGGGCCGCCGGGCTTCAACGCCGGGCGGCCCCTAGAATTTGCCCCATTGTATGAAGCACGTGAAGAAGTCGGTTCTGCTGTGGTACTCGGCCAGCGAGATGTATGCGCTGGTCACGCAGGTTCACGCCTATCCGGCCTTCCTGCCCTGGTGCGAGCGCGCCGAACTGCTGTCGCAGGACGCGCAGGGCCCCACCGTGCGCCTGCACCTGCAGTTTGCCGGACTGCGCCATGCCTTCACCACGCGCAACACGCATGTGGCCGATGAACTGGTGGACATGAAGCTGGTGGACGGCCCGTTCTCGCTGCTGGATGGCCAATGGCGGTTCGCGCCGCTGGGCGCCGAAGGCCAGCCGCCGGCCTGCAAGGTGGAGTTCGAACTCACCTATGCCTTTGCCAACCGCGCCTTCGAAGGCGTACTGAGTCCGGTGTTCGACAAGGTGGCCAACACCTTCGTCGACTCCTTCGTGCGCCGTGCCGAGCAGGTCTACGGTGAGCGCTGAGCGGGTGGCGCCTGTCGCCGACGGCGAGATCGGCGTGTCGCTGGTCTATGCCGCCGCGCCGCACCAGGTCTGGCTGCTGCACATGCGCCTGCCGGCAGGCGCCACGGTGGCCGATGCGCTGCGCGCCAGCGGCTGGCCGGCACGCCTGGGCGTGGCCGCGCTGGACGGCCTGGCCGTGAGCGTGTGGAACCGCGCTGCAGCGCTGGATGCCCGGCTGCGCGAGGCCGACCGCATCGAGCTCAGCCGCGCGCTGACGGTCGACCCGAAAGAGGCGCGACGGCTGCGCTACCGGCGCGATGGCCTCAAGCGTGCGCCGCGGCGCCTGAAGTCCGGCTGAGCACCAGCGCCAGCGCGGTGCCGGCCGCGCCGCGCGACATTCAGCGGCAGTTGACCTCTGCGGCCGCGCGGGCGCGCTGCAGATCGACCGCGCGCATCGCGTCGTCGAGCACCACGCGCTCGCCCTGCGGCGTGATGCGGATCATGCGCTGGCCGCTGTCGAGCGTGGCGATCTGCTGGCGCGCGCGGTCGCAGTTCTCGGCACGCTGCCGGGCCTGGAGCTCCGCTTCGGCGCGCTGCTGGTTGCGCGCGTCCTGCTCCTGCTTCTTGCGCCGGGCTTCCAGTTCTGGATCCAGCGCCTGGCGCGCCGGCGCCGAGGCGGCGGGCGCGCTGGCCTCGGGTGCCGGGGCCGCCGGTTGCGGCCTGCCGGTGCGCGAGGCCGGGCGCTGCAGGATGTCCTTGTCGGGGACCTCGCGCGGCGGCGGCAGATCGCTCAGATGCATCTGGCCGCGGCTGTCCTTCCACTTGTACTGGGCCTGCGCCGCCGGGGTCAGCAGCACCAGCAGCACGGCTCCGAGCAACAGGGCGGGGCGATGTCGGACAGGACTCACGGTGGTGCGCTCCTCGGGCGGGGGACGGGGCCGATGGCCGCAAAGTGTAGCGGCGGCACCTGCCACGGCGGGCCCGGCGCAACCCGCGCGCGGCGTCGGGTGTGAGCTCCTCCGTATAATCCGCTTTTGCGTCTGGAGCTTCTCCCATGCGCCTTCTCGGCAAAGCGCTCACCTTCGACGACGTGTTGTTGGTGCCGGCCTACTCCCAGGTGTTGCCCCGCGACACCTCCCTGGCGACGAACCTGTCGCGCAACATCCGCCTGAACCTGCCGCTGGTGTCGGCCGCGATGGACACCGTGACCGAGGCGCGCCTCGCGATCGCCATCGCCCAGGAGGGCGGCATCGGCATCGTGCACAAGAACCTCACGCCGATGCAGCAGGCGGCCGAGGTGGCGCGCGTCAAGCGCTATGAATCGGGCGTGCTGCGCGATCCGATCACCATCTCGCCCGGCGTGCCGGTGCGCAACGTGATCGCGCTGAGCCGCCAGCACGGCATCTCGGGCTTTCCGGTGGTGGAGGATGGCCGCGTGGTGGGCATCGTCACCGGCCGCGACCTGCGCTTCGAGACCCGCCTCGATGCACCGGTGCGCGAGATCATGACGCCGCGCGACAAGCTCATCGTCGTGAAGGAAGGCGCCACCATCGAGGACGGCAAGGCGCTGATGCACCAGCACAAGCTGGAGCGCGTGCTGGTCGTCAACGACGCCTTCGAACTGCGCGGCCTGATGACGGTGAAGGACATCACCAAGCAGACCAGCTTTCCGAACGCCGCGCGCGATGCCCAGGGCAAGCTGCGCGTGGGCGCCGCGGTGGGTGTGGGCGAGGGCACCGAGGAGCGCGTTGAACTGCTGGTGAAGGCCGGTGTCGATGCGCTGGTGGTGGATACCGCGCACGGCCACTCGGCCGGTGTGATCGAGCGCGTGCGCTGGGTCAAGCGCAACTCCCCGCAGGTGGACGTGATCGGCGGCAACTTCGCCACCGGCGCGGCAGCGCTGGCACTGGTGGAAGCCGGTGCCGATGGCGTGAAGGTGGGCATCGGCCCCGGCAGCATCTGCACCACGCGCATCGTGGCCGGCGTGGGCGTGCCGCAGATCACCGCCATCGACAACGTGGCCACCGCGCTGCGCGGCAGCGGCGTGCCGCTGATCGCCGACGGCGGCATCCGCTACTCGGGCGACATCGCCAAGGCCGTGGCCGCGGGCGC
>CAYPDO010000503.1:0-3730 GCA_964409495.1 uncultured Bordetella sp. | reverse complement strand
GTCGTGTTGCCGTGCGATCGTCCCTGGCGGCTTCGGATGCGTCCGTCTTCGATGGCCTGGCTGATCTCAGCCGTCAGTTCGGCGGTGTCGGGCGGCAAGCCCGCACCCATCAGCAGGTCGCGCAGCGCCTGCGCGCTGCAGGGCTCATAGCGCAGATCGGGCAGGCCAAGGCGCCCGGCGAGGATGCGGGTCACCTCGCCGTAGTGGATGTCGCAGGGGCCGAGCACTTCCCGCACCCTGAGACCGGTCCAATCGGCGGCGCGCACCACCTCGAAGGCCGCATCGGCGATGTCGGCCGTGGCCACCATCGGCACCGGGCGATCCACCGACACCACATCCGACCAGACACGGTGTTCCAGCATGGACGCCAGGGCGCCCAGGCGGTTCTCCATGAAGTCGCCGGCGCGCAGGAAAGTGGCGTGCAGCCATGGGATGTCGGCCAGGCGCTGCTCCTGCTCGTGCAGGCTCAGGATCATGCCGGTGCCCTGGCTGAGCTCGGCACCCAGGCTGCTGAGCAGCACGACGCGGGGCACGCGGGCCGCGCGCACGGCGTCGGCCATGGCCTGGCCAAGCTGCCTTTGGTGCGCCATGTAGCCGGGCTGGGTGAGGTGGTAGGGCATCAGCGCGTAGACCACGTCCATGCCCTGGAAGGCGCGCGCCAGGTGGTGGGTGTCGCGCGGATCGCCGATGCAGGCCTGGGCGCCGTGGTCTGCCAAGGTGCCCAGCCGCACCGCCGACCGGCCCAACGCCCGCACGGCGTGACCGGCCCCGAGCAACTGGCGCGCCAGCCGCTGCCCCGTGCGGCCACTCGCGTGCATGACGGCAATGCGGGCGCGCTGGGCCGGCGCCGCGGTGGGTGCATGCGAAAAGGTGGACATGCGAAACTCCTTCAACAGATGCGGCAAGGCGCCGCGATGGCCAGCATTGTTCGAAGGCGCACCTCCCCCGTGAATGCCCCGGAGTCCGTTTTCCGTGGCCGCGCGTCCATCGCGGCGGTGCCTGCCTGGCCGCAGGGCGATGCAGCCGACGAGCTGCTGGGGCAGCTTCGCCTCGCCGGGGTGGTGTATTGCCGCAGCGAGCTCAGCGCCCCCTGGGGTCTGACGATGCCGCCCATGCCGGGCTGCATGAACTTCCATCTGGTGACCGACGGGACGGCGCTGCTGGGTGAAGCGAATGGCGCCACGCATGTGTTGCGCACCGGTGACGTGGCGCTGCTCACCACGGGCCAAGGGTATGCCTTGCGAAGCGAACCCGGCGTTCCCGCCCCGGACCTGTTCAGCCTGCCACGCCGCAGCCTGAGCCCGTTCTACGAGTGGCTGCGCCACGGTGGCGGCGGCGCGCCCAGCTCGCTGCTGTGCGGCGCAGTACGCTTCGACGACGCCGTGTCGGCCCGGCTGCTGTCCGCGCTACCGGCTTCGGTGGTTCTGGCCCGCGACCAACGCCGTCAAGACGACGGCTTGGCCCTGGTGCTGAAGCAGGTGGCCGCAGAGGCATCGCGCCCCGGCCCCGGCTCTGAGGCGCTGTTGACGCGGCTGGCCGACATCGTGGTGGTGCAGGTGCTGCGGGATTGGCTGGCGCGCCAGCCGCCCCGGCAGCAAGGCTGGGTCGCGGCGCTGCAGGACCGGCACGTGGGCCGCGCGCTGCAGCGACTGCATGCCGAACCGGCCAGGGCCTGGACCCTGCCGGCCCTGGCGGCCGAGAGCGGCCTGTCGCGCTCGGCGCTGGCCGAGCGCTTCCAGCGCCTGGTAGGCTGCACCCCCATGGCCTATCTGGCGGAATTGCGTTTGCGCCAGGGTGCGCAGATGCTCAGCCGCGGGGGACAGTCGATCGCCCAGGTGGCCGCAGCCTGCGGCTATGCCTCGGAGTCTTCGTTCAGCCGTGCCTTCAAGCGCTTGACGGGCCAGGCGCCGGGACAGAGCCGCCGTCGGGCATGAAGCCCGGCGCAGCGCGCGGCGCGGCCTGCCCGTTCACCTCAGCGCAGCCAGGGATCGTGATCATGGCCGCCGAAGGCCTCGACCAGGTAGTCGATGAACAGCCGGGTGCGGGCCGGCACCTGGCGCCGCGTGGGCAGGGCGGCGTGCAGCGCCAGCGACTGGCCGCGCCAGGCCGGCAGCACGCGCACCAGCTGCCCGCTGCCAAGCGCGCCGGCCGCCACGAATGAGGGCAGGCCGACGATGCCCAGGTCGGCCAGCGCCGCGGCGTACAGCAGCTCGAGCTGGCCGGTCACCAGCGACGCGCGCGGTCTGGGCAGGGTCAGCGTCCGGGCTGCGGCCTTCGACGCCGGCACCCCTGTGGCGAACAGCGTGACCTCCTGCCGCACCGCCGCAACGGCCGGCAGGGCCACCTCGTGGAGCAGCAGGTCTTCCGGCTCAGCAGGCGCGTTGCGCATGGACAGATACCGGGGCGAGGCGCACAAGACAAAGTCTGATCGGGCCAGGCGGCGCAGCACGAAGTCGCCTTGCAGGGCCTGGCGACCGGCCGACACGATGGAGACGTCGAACTGGGGATCGGCGGCCTCTACGGCACCAGGCGCCAGCACCTCCAGCTGCAGCTGCGGATGCCGCCGCCGCAGATCGGGAAGGCGGGGCACGATCTGGTGCGCGGCAAAGGCAGGGGGGCACAGAAGGCGCAGCGTGCCCTGCGCCTGCGAAACGGCTGCACCGGCTTCGCCATCGGCCTCATCCAGCGCCTGCAGGATGTGTTGCGCCCTGCCCAGGTAGCGCTCGCCGGCCGCGGTGAGCGCCATCCGCCGCGTGGTGCGCTGCATCAGCCGGGCCCCCAGGTGCTGCTCGAGCTCCGCCACCACGCGGGTCACCATGGCAGGAGACATGTCGAGCGCGCGCGCGGCGCCGGCCAGGCTGCCCTGGGCCGCCACGTTGACAAAGACGCGCAACGCACGCAGTTGATCCATGCGGCCATTGTTCCACCGTGTGCAAGGCTGCCTTGCGCGGCTACGGCTGGGCCACCGCAGACCGGCTGCCTACAGTGGTTTCACCGTGAACTGCAACGAGGAGCGCGTCGTGAGGGTGTCCGTCAAGATCTTGCTGAGCGGGCTTGTGGCCGCGACCGCGCTGGCCGCCGGCCAGGCCCGTGCCGGGCTCGACGCCGAGGCCGCGCAGCGCCTGGCTGCATGGCAGGCGCACCCGCCCCTGGCGGGCGAGCGCGTCTACACGGGCCAGGTCCGTGAACTGCAGGCGGCCTCCGGGCCGGTGCTGTTCGTCTACGAGCGCCGGGTCGCAGACACGGCCCAGGGGCGCGTGGCCTCGCACATCACGTCCGAGCCCTCCGGCGACGTGGTGATCGTGGAGCAGGCCGAGGTCGATGCGCAGTACGGCCTGCGCCGGTTCGAGGCGATCAATCGACAGACGGGCCAAAGCGGCTCGGTTCTGGTCAGCGCCGATGGGCATCGGCTGAGCTACCGGCGGATCGACAACGGCGTCACGAGCTCGGCCACCGAGGGGGTGACCGAGCCCTTGGTCACGGGGCCGTCGCTGCATGGCTTCATCCTGCAGCGTTGGGCGGCCCTGGCACAGGGGCAGACCCTGGCGGTGCGCTTCATCGTGCTGGGCGAGATGCGCACCTACGGCTTTGACATCGCGCTGGCCGGCCATGCCGACGGCCAGACGCGCTTCTCGGTCACGCCCAGCCGTTGGTGGGTCCGCCTGGCGTTGGCACCGCTCATCGTCACCTTCGACGAGCGCCGGCGGGAGTTGGTGCGCTACGAAGGCCG
>CAYPDO010000502.1:0-3733 GCA_964409495.1 uncultured Bordetella sp. | reverse complement strand
GCCCCGGCGCGATGCTGATGACGCCGCTGCTGCTGCGGGTGGCCAGCCAGCCGCCGGGCCTGCAGGTGGAGGTGGCGCGCGGCGGCACCGAGCTGCTGGTGCAGGCGCTGCGCGCCCGCCAGCTGGACGCGCTGGTGATCGACGCGCGCTCGCTGGCGCCGGCCCCCGACCTGCACAGCGAGATCGTGGGCGAGATGCATGGCGCCTTCATGGTGCGGCGCGGCCATGCGCTGGCGCGCGGCCGCCGCGCGCTGACCTTCGAGCGCGTGGCCGCGCAGGGCATTGCCACCACGCCGCTCAGCGACGAGGTGGCGCGCATCCTGGTGGAGCGCTACGGCCCGCAGGCGCATCCGCAGCGATGCGTCACGCTGCGCTGCGACGAGGTGGGCAGCCTGGCCGAGGCCGCGCGCCGCAGCGACGTGGTGCTGCTGGCCATCCGCGCCGCGGCGCCCGATCTGGTGGCGCTCACGCTCGATCCGCCGCTGGACGCCACCGCGCGCTTCGCGCTGGTCACGCTGGCCGGGCGTGCCGAGGCGCCAGCGCTGGGCCTGCTGCGCCAGCTGGCGCTGGCCCTGCTGCGCGATGCGGCCTGAGCGCCGTGCCCCTATGGCATGCTCCATGCCTTCGCCTGGCGTCCTGCCTCTTCGCAGGGCCTTCGCGCCTGACAGCCCTTCGTGCCCCCCGTGCCGTCGCCCATGCCACTGCCCCGCCGATCCGTCCTGCTCACCACGCTGGCGCTGGCCGCTGCCTTGCTGGCGGGCTGTGCCACGGCGCCAGCGCCCGTGGCGCCGCGCGCGCCGCTGCAGCTGACCATCCTGCACACCAACGACCACCACGGCCGCTTCTGGCCCAATGCCGAGGGCGAGTACGGCCTGGCCGCGCGCAAGACCCTGATCGACCGCGTGCGCGCCGAGGTGGCGGCCGCCGGCGGCGAAGTGCTGCTGCTGGACGGCGGCGACATCAACACCGGCGTGCCCGAGAGCGACCTGCAGGACGCCGA
This sequence comes from uncultured Bordetella sp., assembly GCA_964409495.1. GTDB lineage: Bacteria > Pseudomonadota > Gammaproteobacteria > Burkholderiales > Burkholderiaceae_C > Pseudaquabacterium. Next base: position 2,733 of record CAYPDO010000502.1, on the reverse strand, counting down.
GCCCGATGTCCAGGGCATGAACCGCCTGGGCTACGACGCCGCGGCCGTGGGCAACCACGAGTTCGACAAGCCGCGCAGCGTGCTGCAGCGCCAGCGCCAGTGGGCGAACTTTCCGCTGCTCTCGGCCAACGTCTACCAGGACGGCCAGCGCCTGTTCGAGCCCTACCGCATCTTCGAGCGCCGCGGCTACAAGATCGCCGTGATGGGCCTGACCACCGACGACACGGCCAGAATGGTGCTGCCCGACAACGTGCGCGGCACCGAGTTCCGCCAGCCCATCGCCGAGGCCGTCCAGCTGGTGCCGCAGCTGCGCGCCCAGGCCGACATGGTGATCGCCGCCACCCACATGGGCCACTACCCGGACGGCCGTCGCGGCGTCAATGCGCCGGGCGATGTGGAGATGGCGCGCGCGTTTGCGCCGGGACAGGGCCCGGACCTGATCGTTGGCGGCCACAGCCAGGACCCGGTGTGCATGCTGGCCGAGAACCGCCGCAACACGGCTTACCTGCCCGGCCAGCCCTGCGCGCCCGACCGCCAGAACGGCTCCTGGATCGTGCAGGCGCATGAGTGGGGCAAGTACGTGGGCCGCGCCGATTTCGTCATCGCCGCCGGCCGCGTGGAACTGGTCAAGTACCAGCTGCTGCCAGTGAACCTGAGCCGCAAGCTGGCCGATGGCAGCCGCGCCCCCTACACTGAGCGCATCCCCGAGGACGAAGGCCTGCGCGCCTTCCTGCAGCCGTTTCAAGAGCGCGGCCAGGCGCGGCTGAACGTGCCGGTGGCCCGGGCCGATGGCGTGCTCGATGGTGACCGCAACAGCGTGCGCAAGCAGCCCACCACGCTGGGCACGCTGATCGCCCGCGCGATGATGGACAAGGTGGGCGCCGATGCGGGCCTGATCAATGGCGGCGGCGTGCGCGACAGCCTGCCGGCCGGCCTCATCACCTACCGCGACGTGCTCAAGGTGCAGCCCTTTGCCAACACCGTGGGCGTGGTGCAGCTCAGCGGCGCCGAGCTGCTGGACTACCTGCGCGCGGCCGCGAAGATGACGCCCGGCTCCGGCGGCTTTGCGCAGACCGCCGGCCTGCGCCTGCGCATCGAAGGCGGTGTGCTGCAGGACGCCCAGGTGGGCGGCCAGCCCATCGATCCGCAGCGCCGCTACAAGCTGGCCATCAACAACTTCACTGCCACCGGGGGCGATGGCTACCCGCGGCTGCGCGAGCATCCCGGCTACACCGACAGCGGCTTCAACGATGCCGAGGTGCTGCGCGCCTACCTGGCCGCACGCAGCCCGCTGAAGGTGGCCGATTTCGAACCTGGCGACGCCGTGACGCGCCGCTGAACCTCCTCCTGCCCGCCAACATGAGCGACATGAACTACGAGCCCCTGGCCACTGCCCGCATCGCGCTGGCCTGCCTGGACCTCACCAGCCTGAACGACGGCGACACGCCCGCCGCCATCAGCGCGCTGGCCGCCAAGGCCGCCGGCCCGGCGCTGGGCGGGGGGCGGCCGGCCGCGCTGTGCGTGTGGCCGCGCTTCGTGGCGCAGGCCCGGGCAGAGGCGCCGGCCGGCGTGGCCGTGGCCGCGGTGGCCAATTTCCCCGACGGCAGCCTGGACGTGGCGCGCGCCGTGGCCGACACCCAGGCCATCGTGGCTGCCGGTGGCCATGAGGTCGATCTGGTGCTGCCCTGGCGCGCGCTGATGGCCGGCGATGCCGCCGGTGCCGCCGCCGTGGTGCAGGCGGTGCGGGCGGCCTGCCCGGGCCAGCGGCTCAAGCTGATCATTGAATCGGGCGAGCTGGCCACGCCGGCGCTGATCGCCCAGGCCAGCGCCATCGGCCTGGACGCCGGGGTGGATTTCCTCAAGACCAGCACCGGCAAGACCGCCACCGGCGCCACGCCCGAGGCCGCGCGCGTGATGCTGCAGGCGATCGCGCAACACCAGGCCGCCCACCCGGGTGGCGCAGCTGTGGGCTTCAAGGCCTCGGGCGGCATCCGCAGCGTGGCCGATGCCGCGCTCTACATCGCGCTGGTGCGCGAAATCCTGGGCGAGGGCGCGCTGAACCCGCGCCGCCTGCGCTTCGGTGCCAGCGGCCTGCTGGGCGACATCGAGCGCGTGTTCACTGGCCGCGGCGCGGGCAACACCGCGGCGCCCGGCAGCTACTGATCCACGCGCGCCTGCTGCCGGCCGGCGCGCCCATCCAAGCAGCCGCAGGAGCACCGCCATGCCCGAGGTCATCGGCATCGACCACATCTACCTCACGGTCAGTGACCTGACGCGCGCCGAGGCCTTCTACACCCAGGTGCTGGAGAAGACGCTGGGCTACCGCAGCAACCGCTTCACGCTGGGCGGCGATGCCCATGTGCAGTTCTACAACCGCCACCACGGCATCGTGCTGCGCCCGGCGCGCGTGGCCGCGTCGCATGAGCCTTATGCGCCGGGCCTGCACCACCTGTGCCTGCGCGTGGACAGTGCGGCCGATGTGGCCGAGGTGGCGCGCGCGCTGCAGGCCGCTGGCATTGCCGCCAGCGATGCCCACAGCCACCCCGAGTACGCGCCCGACTATGTGGCCACCTTCTTCACCGATCCCGACGGCCTGCGGCTCGAGGTCACCAACTACCGCCAGGAACGGCGTGAGCGGCACGACCGCTGGTCCGAGCTGGGCGGCTGAACGGCGGGGCCGGGCCTGATGCGCGCCGCCGAGATCATCCGCGCCAAGCGCGACGGCCGCACGCT
>CAYPDO010000501.1:0-3739 GCA_964409495.1 uncultured Bordetella sp. | reverse complement strand
GGCCGAAATCAACCTGCCGGGCATCAACCAGGTCAACGTCAACGACAAGGCCGGGATGGGCTTTGCCAGCGCGTTGAAATCCTTCCTGCGCCAGGATCCGGACATCATCATGGTCGGCGAAATCCGCGACCTGGAAACCGCCGACACCGCGATCAAGGCGGCGCAGACCGGTCACCTGGTGATGAGCACGCTGCACACGAATGACGCGCCCACCACGCTGACCCGCCTGCTGAACATGGGCGTGGCGCCGTTCAACATCGCCTCCAGCGTGATCCTGATCACCGCCCAGCGCCTGGCGCGCCGGCTGTGCGAGAACTGCAAGGTGCCGGCCGACTACCCGCGCGAGGCCATGCTGCGCGCCGGCTACGAGCCCGAAGACCTCGACGGCTCCTGGAAGCCCTACCGCGCCGTGGGCTGCCCGGCCTGCAACAACGGCTACAAGGGCCGCGTCGGCGTGTACCAGGTGATGCCGATCACCGAGGCCATCCAGCGCATCATCCTCACCGAAGGCACGGCCATGGACATCGCCACACAGGCCCGCAAGGAAGGCGTGCGCGATCTGCGCCAGTCGGGCCTGGTGAAGGTGCGCAGCGGCCAGACCACGCTCGAGGAAGTGATCGCGGTGACCAACCAATGAGCGCGCCACGAGTCCCTGCGACGCGGGCCTGAAGCACCGGAGTACCGATGGCGACTGCAGCAGCCGCAAAGGGCATCAAGGAAGCGGTCTTCGAGTGGGAAGGCCGTGACAAGAACGGCAAGGTCGTGCGCGGCGAGGTGCGCGCCGGCGGCGAGGCCGCGGTCAGCGCATCGCTGCGCCGCCAGGGCATCCTGCTGACCAAGGTGAAGAAGCGCCGCGTCAGCGGTGGCCGCGCGATCAAGCAGAAGGACATCGCCGTCTTCACGCGCCAGCTGGCCACGATGATGCGTGCCGGCGTGCCGCTGCTGCAGGCCTTCGACATCGTCGGCCGCGGTGCGGCCAATCCGCGCATGGGCAAGCTGCTGGGCGACATCCGCTCCGACGTGGAAACCGGCACCAGCCTGTCGGCCGCGTTCCGCAAGCACCCGATGCACTTCGATGCGCTGTACTGCAACCTGGTGGAAGCCGGCGAGGCCGGCGGCATCCTCGAGCAGTTGCTCGACCGCCTGGCGATCTACCAGGAAAAAACCCTGGCCTTGAAGGGCAAGATCAAGAGCGCGCTGATGTACCCGGTGGCCGTGGTGCTGGTGGCCTTCGTCGTGCTGGTGGTCATCATGGTCAAGGTGATCCCGGCCTTCAAGGAGGTGTTCAGCTCCTTCGGGGCCGACCTGCCCGCGCCCACGCTGCTGGTCATCGCGATGTCCGAGTTCTTCGTGAACTGGTGGTACGTGATCTTCGCCGTGCTGATCATCGGCGGCTACATGTTCCTGCAGAGCTGGAAACGCAGCGAGAAGATGCAGATGGTGATGGACCGCCTGCTGCTGCACATCCCGATCTTCGGCGACCTGATCCACAAGTCGGTCATCGCGCGCTGGACGCGCACGCTGTCGGTGATGTTCGCCGCCGGCGTGCCGCTGGTCGAGGCGCTCGATTCGGTGGGCGGCGCCTCGGGCAATGCGGTGTACGCCGAGGCCACGCAGAAGATCCAGCGCGACGTGTCCACCGGCAGCTCGCTGACCACCTCGATGATCGGCACCGCGGTGTTCCCGAACATGGTGCTGCAGATGTCGGCCATCGGCGAGGAATCGGGCTCGCTGGACCACATGCTGGGCAAGGCCGCCGAGTTCTACGAGGAAGAGGTCGACGAGATGGTCAAGGGCCTGTCGAGCCTGATGGAGCCGCTGATCATCGTCTTCCTGGGCACCATCATCGGCGGCATCGTGGTGGCCATGTACCTGCCGATCTTCAAGATCGGCGCGGTGGTTTGAGCCCGCCCCGAAGCGCCTGCGGCGCCTCCTGCCAGGGGGGCGAGCGCTGCGAGCGGTTGGCGCCGGGGGGCCAATGCGGCCTGCAAACCCCGCCGGCGGCCCGGCGAAGCCGGTTCCGCGGCGGCGGCGGCTGGGTTGCGATCGCTGCATGCCCAAGCGGTGCCGGTATGCCTCCTTCCCCACCGACATGACCGAGCTCGGCTGGCTTCTTTCGCCCTGGGCGCTGGGCCTGCTGGGCCTGTGCATCGGCAGCTTCCTGAACGTGGTGGTGCACCGCAAGCCGCAGCGCCTGGAGCGCGAGTGGCTGGGCGACGCCGCCGGCTACCTGCAAGACGATGCCGCGATGGCCCGCGTGCTGCCGGCCAGCACGCCGGCGCGGCGCGCCGAGTTGGCCCGTCAGGGCGTGGCGCTGCAGACTGAGCTGGAAGCGCTGCCCGCGCTCACGCTGTCGAAACCGCGCTCGCGCTGCCCGGCCTGCGGCCATGCCATCGCCTGGCACGAGAACATCCCGCTGGTCTCGTGGCTGTTGCTGCTGCGCGGCAAGTGCTCGGCCTGCGGCACGCGCATCTCGGCGCGCTACCCGGCGGTGGAGGCGCTCACCGGGGCGCTGTTCGCCGCCGCCGCCGCGCTGGCCGGCCCCACGCCGGCGGCCCTGGTGTACTGCGCCGCCCTGGCCCTGCTGGTGGCGGCCGCCTTCATCGACCTCGACACCACGCTGCTGCCCGACGACCTCACGCTGCCGCTGGTGGGCCTGGGCCTGGTGGCGGCCTGGCAGCACTGGATTCCCGTGAGTCTGGCCGATGCCGCGCTGGGCATGTTCTTTGGCTACTTCTCGCTGTGGTTCGTGGCCACCAGCTACAAGCTGCTGCGCGGCCGACAGGGCATGGCCGAGGGCGATTTCAAGCTGCTGGCCGGCCTGGGCGCGCTGCTGGGCTGGCAGGCGCTGCCGGCCATCATCCTGCTGTCCAGCGTGGTGGGCGCGGCGGTGGGCCTGTTCATGATCGCCTTCCGCGGCCATGGCCGCGAGGTGCCGATCCCCTTCGGCCCCTATCTGGCCGGTGGTGGTGTGGCGGCGCTGTTCTTCGGCCCGCAGCTGGCCGCGCTGTGGCCGGGGCCGTGAGCAGCGGCGCGGTGCCGGCCCGGCCCTTGACCATCGGCCTGACCGGCGGCATCGGCAGCGGCAAGAGCACGGTGGCGGCGCGCCTGGTGGCGCTGGGCGCCGCGCTGGTCGACACCGACGCCATCGCCCATGCCCTCACCGCGCCCGGCGGTGCCGCCATGCCGGCGCTGCGCGCGGCCTTCGGCGAGGCGGTGGCCGATGCCACCGGCGCGCTGGACCGCGCCGCAATGCGCCAGCGCATGCTGGCCGATCCGGCGGCCAAGCAGCAGCTCGAGGCCGTGCTGCATCCGATGATCGGCGACGAGACGCGCCGCCAGAGCGAGGCGGCGCTGGCCGCCGGCTGCCCGGCCATCGTCTACGACGTGCCGCTGCTCACCGAATCGGCGCACTGGCGCAGCCGCTGCGACCGCATCCTGGTGGTCGACTGCGAGCCCGACACCCAGGTGCGCCGCGTGATGGCGCGCTCGGGCTGGCCCGAGGCGCAGGTGCGGCACGTCATCGCGCTGCAGGCCACGCGCGAGGCGCGCCGCGCCATCGCCGACGCGGTGATCCTCAACGAGGGCCTCTCGCTTGAGGCCCTGCAGGCCGAGGTGGATGCGCTGTGGGCGCGCTGGCTGGCGCCCGGCCTGGCAGCGCCCGCCGCACCGGCGCCCGCCGCGGGCTAACAGCCCGTCGACGCGGCGGCCGGCGCCCGGCCACCGCAGCGCCCCGGCA
>CAYPDO010000500.1:0-3753 GCA_964409495.1 uncultured Bordetella sp. | reverse complement strand
ACCAGCATCTCGCGCTGCGCGATGGCGGCCTCGAAGCGCGCCTGCTCGGCCGCGCGCTGCTCGGTCACGTCGCTGGCCACCAGCAGCAGTTGCGCCTCGGCCGCACTGCCGCTGCCTGGCGCGCCCAGCGAGACGATGCGCATGTCCCACACCCGCGTCTCGCCCTCGCCATCGGCGCGCGAGGGCCGCGGCCATTCGCGGCGCAGGCCGTCGGGGCCGCCCTGCAGCGCCAGTGCCAGATCGGCGCGCAGCGCCTGGGCATCGGCGGCGGCAAACCAGCGCTCGGGCGGCTGGCCCAGCACGGCCTCGACCGGCCGGCCGAAGAACATCGCCGCCATCTGGTTCAGGCGCAGCACGCGGCCCGAGCCGGCATCGAACAGCGCAATGGCCAGCGGCGCGGTCTCGATGATGCGCTGCAGGCTGGCCTGGGCCTGGGCGATCGACACCTCGGCCTGGCGCCGGCGCTCGATGTCGAGCAGCGCGAAGGTGATCTGGCTGCCCGGGCCCAGCGTGGTGCCGTGGCTGGCCTCGCGGCCAGTGACCACGGCATTGCCCACCACCCAGAACTCGCGCCCGTCGCGCCCGCGCAGCCGGCACTCGAAGGTCTCGGCCTGGCCGTCGGCCAGGGCCTGCAGGTAGTGCGTGGCGCGCAGCGGGTGGTCGGGCTCGGCGGTGGCCACGATGGCGATCGGCTCGCCGACAAAATCAGCCAGCTCGCCGCCGAACATGCGCCGCGCCGAGCGGTTCATCCACTCGATGCCGCCGCCGTCGCCCACGGTGACGATGCCCACCAGCACCGAGTCAAGAATGGCGCGCGTGCGCTCGGCCTGCAGCTGCACCGCCTCGCGCGCGCGGCGGCGCTCGTCGACATCGACATACGAGCAGATCAGCCCGGCCTCGGCGTCGGCCTCGTCCACGCGGCGCTTGCTGACCTGCACCCACAGCAGCTGGCCGTCGCGGCGGCGCAGGCGGCGCTCGCCGCGCCACAGGCCGGTGGCGGTGAGCGCGCTGCGCTGCTCCTCGGTCAGGCGGGCATGGCTCTCGGCGTCCTCGAACAGCACGGCCAGCGGCATCTGCTCGAGCTCGTGCACGGTGTAGCCGGTGAGCTGGGCCAGGGCCTCGTTGGCACGCTCGATGTGCTCGTGGCGCAGGTAGGCCACGCCCACGTCCGACAGGCTGAACATCAGCGCCCGCTCGCGCGCCAGCGCCTCCAGCTCGGCCTGCTGGGCCTTCAGCCGCGACACGTCGGTGAGCACCACCACCAGTTCGGGCTCGCCGGCCGGCGCCTCGGTGGCGGCACGGCTGACCGACAGCGCATACCAGGCCGGCGCGGCGCCCGGCGGGGCCGCCGGCTGGCGCATCTCGATTTCCTGGCGCGCCGCGCCGTCGAGCGCGCGGCGCAGGGCCTGGCGCGCCTCGGGCTGGTCGGCCAGCAGGTCGGCCAGGCGCGCGCCGGCAGCCTGCCCGGCGGGCAGGCCCAGCATGGCCTCGAAGCGGTGGTTGCAGCGCACCAGCTGCTCGCCGCGCAGGTAGGCGATGCCGGCGCTGGTGCCTTCGAGGATGGTGGACAGCTCGCGCAGCAACTGCTCGCTGCGCTGGTGCGCCTCTTCCTGCTCGGTGACGTCCAGCGTCACCACGCTCAGCGCGGTGCGCCCGCCGGTCAGCTCGCCGGGTTCCACCCGCGTGAGCAGCCAGCGCGTGCCCAGCTCGGGCACTTCCACGGCGTAGCGCACCTGCACCCGCTGGCCCTCGCGCAGCGCGCGCTGCAGGCGCTCGAAGGCCTCGCGCGATCCGGGCGCCACCTGCTCGCGGCCGATCGACTGCAGGCCCGCCGGCAGGCCGGCCACCGCGGCCGGCGCCGTGCCGGGCGCACCGGCGGCCACGGCCCCCGGGGTGGGGCCGCCCGCCCCGGCCAGGCCCCCGGGACCACCCGCGCCCGCCGCGCCGCCACCGGGCAGCCCGGCGCGCGCCGAGCGGCTCTTGACCCAGCCACGCGAGGCCTCGTAGGTGGCCACGCCCACGCCGGCGGTGTCCATCAGCGCGCCGATCTCGAGCTGGGCCAGATCGTGCTCGTCCTCGAGGCTGCGGTCTTCCACCACGGCCATCACGCGCAGCCGGCCCTGCTCGTTGCGGAACGCGCGCAGCCTGGCCCGCAGGCGCTGGCGCCGGCCCTCGCGCGCGCCGGGGCCGGGCGGCAGCATCACCGTGGCCAGCACCTCCAGCGGCGCGGCATCGGGGCGCAGTTCGGGGTGCGGGCGGTCGCCCTCCCAGGCCAGCAACTGCGTGAGATCGGCCGGCGCGTCGTGCAGCAGCACCGGCGCATGGCCCACCAGGGACTCGAAGGCCGCATTGCTGCGCACCACCAGGCCGTCGGCGTCATAGACCAGCATGCCGATCGGGCTGAGGTCGAACCAGTGCTCCAGCTCATGGCCCGAATGCTCGGCCTGCTGGCGGGCCTGGTATTCGGCCGTGGCCTCGTGCAGCAGCGCCAGCAGCAATGGCCGGCCGTCATCGGCGCTGACCCACAGCGAGGCCAGGCGGAACCAGCGCAGCCGCCCGTGCGCGTCGACCAGGCGGCGCTCATGCTGCAGCGTCGGGCGGCGGCCCTCGTGCAGATCCTGCAGCAGCGCGGCGCGGCCCTGCTGCACGGCGCCATGGTCTTCGGCCGGCATCAGCGCCAGCAGGTCGCGGCCCAGCACCTGGTCGGGTGGCAGCCCCAGGGCCTCGAAGAAGGCGCGGTTGGCGGCCACGCTGACGAACTGCGCGTCCTGCACCAGCAGCGGCTGGGGCATGTCCCACAGCAGGCGCACCAGTTCGGTGGTGGCGCCGGCGGCCAGCGGCGGCAGGGCCGGCGGCGGTGGCTCGACCGGGGCGCGCAGCACCCAGCCGCTGCCGGCGCCACGCGCCAGCGTGAAGGGCAGCGTGGGGCCATCGGTGAGGGTGAGCGACAGGCTGGCTTCGGCACGGCCGGCCTGCAGGGCCGCCAGCACGCTCTCGCGCGCGGCGGGCTGCAGGCGCTCAAGCGCCTCGGCCACAGGCTGGCCGGGCTCGCAGGCCAGCAGCCGCGCGGCGGCCTTGTTGCACCAGGCCACGCGCTGGCGCACGTCGAGCAGCACCAGCACCTCGGCCACGCCGTCAAGCAGAGCCGTGAGCTGGGCATTCGACGGCAGCGTGACCGGGCGCGCAAGCAAAGCCATGCGTCCAGTTTAGCGGCCGGGCCGCCGCGGCCGCCGGCCTGCCGGCCAGCAGGCGATCAGTCGAGCTGGCGCGCGGCGGCCAGCGCGCGCAGCACGGCGCGGTTGACCGTGCCCACCGAGATCATCAGCGCCTCGGCGGCGCTGCGGATGTCGTAGACCGAGGCCGATTCCACCGCGCGCACCAGTTCCAGGTAGGGGTGGTGCGGACCACTGCCCTGCACCAGCGCGGCGCGCACGTTGTCGCTGGTGGGCACCGAGCCCAGCAGAGTCTCGAAGGGCTGCTGCATCAGCCGGTCGAGCAGCGAGAACACGCCGCAGATGAACAGGTCGCCGCGCTGCTCGTCGTCGGCGCCGGCATCGCGCGCCAGCTCTTCCATCAGCAGGCCGCGGCGCACCGCGGCGTAGATCACCGGCTTGAGGTTGGCATCGCGCCCGCCCGAGGCCAGCAGCAGCGCCAGCCAGCGCTTCAGGCGCTGGTAGCCCAGCATCATGATGGCGTGGCGGAACGAGCTGATCTCGACGCTCAGGCCGAAGGCCGGCGAGTTGATGTAGCGCA
>CAYPDO010000499.1:0-3754 GCA_964409495.1 uncultured Bordetella sp. | reverse complement strand
CAACCCCTACGCGCTGGGCTTTGCGATGTACACCGACATCAAGCGCATCTGCGAGAACCCCACCGACGAGGACCGCGCCTGGTTCCCCGACATCGCCGGCGCCGACTGGGTGCCCACGCTGGACCACGCGATGCGCAACTACAAGGACGAGAGCTTCGTTGGCCAGTTCCTCAGCCCCAAGCTGATGCGCGATTTCCGCCTGTTCGCGATCACCGACGACGAGAAGGCGCCCGAGCTCGAGGTGAGCGCCATCCACGACGACTCGGGCTACCGCCAGGTGCGCGAGATGCTGTCGCACCAGTACGACCTGGGCTCGCGCGAGCCCAACATCCAGGTCTGGAACGTCAACCTGCGCGGCGACCGCTCGCTCACGCTGCGCCACTTCCAGCACAAGGACCGCCCGCTCGACGACAGCGCGGCCGAGGTGCTCAAGCATGTGGCACGCCTGTGGGGCTTCGGCGTGCACCTGGAAAGCGCCAACGGCAAGGGCGACGTGACCAAGCGCTTCAGCACGCCGGCCCCCGCGAACGCCTGATCAGGGCCTGCGCGGGGTCAAGTCCCGGCGCGCGGGGCCGATACCTTCACGAGCGCGATCACCTGACGCAGTCGGGTCGGGTGCAGCCGCGCCGTGGAGCCCCGCGCGTTGTTCCCCAAGCCTTCTTCATCCGCCGCTGCCCCCGAAGCAGCGCGCCGACGCCCTGGACGCCCTCTCTGGCTGCCCTGGCGCCGCGCCGTGCCGGGCCCGCATCAGCGCATCCGGCTGGCGGTGCTGCTGTTGCTGGGCCTGGTGGCGCTGGCCGCCGGCACGCAGGCCTGGCGATTCGACGCCTTGGAGCGCCAGCGCCAGAACGACCTTCGCCTGCACGGCCTGGCGCTGGCGGTCAATGGCACGGCGCAAACGCTGGCCTGGGCCGCGGCGCGCGCGCAGCAGCCCGAGGTGGCGCCGGCCAGCGCGCTGGCCCGGCTGCAGCAGGCGCTGGACCACTCGCGCGCCGAGGCGCTGCAGCTCGATGCCCTGGTGCAGGCCCAGCAGCAGCGCCTGGCGCAGGCGGGTGACCAGGCCAGTGCCGCCGCACTGGGCGAGGCGCTGGAGCGGTGGCACCAGTCACGCGAGGGCCTGTGGTACCGCGCCGAGGCCTTGCTGCGCGCCATCGACGCGCGCCAGGTGCCGCACATTGCCGCCGCCGCGCAAGCACTGCAGGCCCAGACCGAGCCCGCCAGCCATGCCGGCGTTTTGCTGGCCGGGCGCGCCGCGGCGGCCAGCGAGCAGCTGCGCCAGGCGGCGCTGGCCCACTGGCGCAGCTGGAGCGCGGCCATCGTCGGCCTGCTGGTGCTGCTGATCCTGATGGTGGGCGAACCCACGGCGCGCGCGGTGCAACGCCAGCATCGCCGCCTGCGCGAGCAGCAGCGCCAGATGGCGCGGCTGGCGCGCGTGGCGCAGCACAATGCGCATGGCACGGCCATCGTCGATCCGCTGGGCAGCGTGGAATGGGCCAATGCCGCCTTCGCCACGCTGTGCGGCGTGCCGGCCGCCGCGGCCGCCGGCAAACCCTTTGCGCTGCTGCTGCAGCAGGCCGGCATCGGCGCCACCGAGCCGGCGGCGCTGGCCGCCGCGCTGGCCTCGGGCACGCGGCTGCGCGCCGAGCTGCGCCAGGCGCTGCCCCGCGGCGGCCAGCGCGGCTTCGAGCTCGACCTGCAGCCGCTGGGCACCACGGGCGATGCGCCTGCCGGCGACGGCGGCGCCAGGGGTGGCTTCATCGCCGTGCTGACCGACCGCACCGAGCAGCTGCAGCGCGAAGAAACCGCCGCGCTGCTGGCGCACACGGTGGACGCCGCCGGCGTGGGCACCTGGCAGTGGGATCTGCGCAGCGGCCGCATGCAGTGCAACGACCGTTTCCTGGCCATGCTGGGCTACCGGCGCGGCGAGCTCGGTGATTCGCTCGACACCTGGCAGGGCCTGCTGCATCCCGACGACCTGCTGGCCTGGCGCGCGGCGCTGGACATCCACCTGCAGGATCCCAGCATGCCTTGCCGCGCCGAGCTGCGCCTGCGCCGCCCCGATGGCCACTGGGCCGTGGGCCAGAGCTGCGGCGTGGTCATCGAGCGGGGCGGCGACGGCCGGCCGCTGCGCATGGCCGGCATCCACATCGACCTGACCGAGCAGGTGCAGATGCAGGCCATGCTGCGCCACGCCGCGCGCACCGACGGCCTGACCCAGATGCCCAACCGCGCCGCGGTGTTCGACCATGTGCAGCAGGTGATCGACCGCGCCGCGCAGCGCCCCGAGGAGGGCTACGCGGTGCTGTTCATGGACTTCGACCGCTTCAAGCAGGTCAACGACACGCTGGGCCATGGCGCCGGCGACGAGTTGCTGCGCCAGATCGCCCAGCGCCTGCGCGGCGCGCTGCGCACCGGTGACGCGGTGCGCCCCGGCGCCAGCCACCACCCGGGCGCGCCGGCCGACCGCAGCCACACGGCCGGGCGCATCGGCGGCGACGAGTTCGTGGTGGTGCTCGAAGGCGTGTCGGGCCGCGACGAGGCCTGCGCCATCGCCCAGCGCCTGATGGACGTGCTGGCCGCGCCCTACCGCATCGGCACGCACAGCGTGCATTCCACCGCCAGCATCGGCATCGTCACCTCCGAGCACCCGGCCAACGATGCCCACACCGTGATGCGCGATGCCGACACCGCGATGTACGAGGCCAAGCGCAACGGCCGCGGGCGCTATGCGGTGTTCGACCCCGGCATGCACGAGCGCGTGGCGCGCACGCTGGCCATCGAGGGCGAGCTGCGCCAGGCGCTGGCGCGCGACGAGCTGTTCGTGGTCTACCAGCCGGTGGTGGCCTTGCAGCCGGCCCCGGCCGGGGTGGGCGCGCGGCTGGCTGGCGTGGGCGTGGAGGCCCTGGTGCGCTGGCGCCATCCGCAGCGCGGCCTGGTGTCGCCGGCCGAGTTCGTGCCGGTGGCCGAGGAGTCGGGCCTGATCGTCGAGCTGGGCCTGTTCGTGCTGCGCGTCGCCTGCCTGCAATTCGCCGCCTGGCAGCGCACGTTGGGCGATGCCGCGCCGGGCTCGCTGGCGGTGAACCTGTCGCCGCTGCAGCTGCGCACCGCGGGGCTGATTGCCGGTGTGCAGGCCTGCCTGGCCGACAGCGGCATTGCGCCGGCCTCGCTGCAGCTGGAAGTGACCGAGAGCCTGGCCGCGCAGGACGACGCGGCGCGTGAGCGCCTGCGCGAGCTCAAGGCCCTGGGCGTGCGCATCGCGCTGGATGACTTCGGCACCGGCTATTCATCGCTGGCCTGCCTGCACCAGCTGCCGGTGGACACGGTGAAGGTCGACCGCTCGTTCGTCGTGCATGCCGAGGCCAGCGCCTACCACCGCGCCTTGATCGAGGCCACCATCCGCGTGGCCCAGACCCTGGGCATGGACACCGTGGCCGAAGGCATCGAGACCGCCAGCCAGGCCGCGCTGATGCAGGCCTTGCACTGCGACCGCGGCCAGGGCTACCTGTACGCCCGGCCGCTGGAGGCGCAGGCGCTGGCCGACTGGTGCCGGCAGCGCGCCGCGCCGCAGGCCCAGGCGGCCTGAGCTCAGCGCAGCGCGAAGATCTTGCCCGGGTTCATGATGTTGTGCGGATCGAGTGCCAGCTTGATGCTGCGCATCAGCGCCACCGCGCCGGCCCCGGCTTCATCCACCAGGAAACCCATCTTGTGCAGGCCGATGCCATGCTCGCCGGTGCAGGTGCCTTCCAGCGCGATG
>CAYPDO010000498.1:0-3761 GCA_964409495.1 uncultured Bordetella sp. | reverse complement strand
GCCATCAGCTGCCCCTTGTTGCGCCGGGGCTTCGTGCAGCGGCAGCCCAGGCGCACGGTTCGGCCACGCCACCTCGATGGCCGTGACGCCAGACCCAGCGCTTCTGCACACGGCCTGTCCGCCGTGCGCGTGGGCGATGGCCGCGACCACCGCCAGACCAAGCCCGCTGCCCCCACCGTGCCGCGAGCGCGATGCATCGGCGCGCCAGAAGGCATCGAACATGCGCTGTGCCGTGGCCGGCGCAACGCCCGGCCCATCGTCCTCGACACGCAGCACGCAAGCCTGTGCGTCGAGACCGAGGGTGATGCGCACGGCGCCGGGAACGGCATACTGACTGGCGTTCTCCAGCAGGGCCAACAGCACCTGGCGCAGGCGGACCGGATCGCAGTACCCGTGCCCGGGATCGAGGCAGAGTTCGACACGGTGGCCAGTCGCCTGCAGCGTCGGCTCGAATACGTCGATCACCTTGCGCAGCTCGGCCGCCAGATCGGCTTCGACCACCTGCCGATGCAGTTGCCCGCTCCCCATCAAGCCGAGCACTCGCAGATCCTCGATCAGCCGTGTCAGTTCCTCATCGCGGCGGTTCTGGTGTGCCTGATCGGGGGCGCCTTGGGCGTGGTGCTGGCCGCCACCGTGGGTGCGGTCTTCAACCACTTCGCGCAGGATGCCGGCTTCAGGATGCTGCTGTCGATGCCGGCCATCGCCGGGGCATTTGCCGTGTCATTGCTGATCGGCATCAGCTTCGGCTTCGCGCCGGCGCCGCCCGCAGCCTGGCCCCGATCCTTCATCCTGAAGTGAAGGTGGTTGGCGGCCTCGTGCGGCGGTGCGATGCCGCGGCACGGCGCACAGGAACGGGGTTGTTCGGTGGCGGCTACGGCACCGGCTGCAAAGCGCCGCTGCAGATGTTCAGCAAGGGCAGCAGTTCGGCCTGGCCGCTGGCGGTGATGTCCACCGCCCGGCCTGGCCCGCGGCGCAGCCAGCCTCTGGCTGTGAAGTGCTGATACAGCTCGTCTGCCAGCTGTCCGGCAAGGTGGTCGCGGCGTTCCGACCAATCGAGGCAGCGGTAGGCAAAGCGGCGCCGGCTGCTGCAGGGGCTGGGCTGCATCCCCAGGCCTGCAAGCCAGCGCCGCCCGGCGTCGGTGAGTTCGAGGCCGCCTGCGGTGGAGGCCAGGCAGCCGCCGCGTTGCAGGGCATCGAAGACCGCAACACCCAGCCGGCCCGCCAGGTGGCCGTAGCAGCATCGTGCAAGGCGCAGCCGAAGCCGTTCAGGGTGTGCCCAGGCGCGGTCGTGGTCATCGCGTTCAGCCACCAGTGCCAGTGCCTCGAGCGCATGGGCCACCTCGGCGCCCGCCAGGCGGTAGTACCTGTGGCGGCCTCTGGGCTCGCACACCACGAATTGCGCGGCCATCAGCTTGCCCAGGTGGCCGCTTGCCGTGGCCGGCGTGACCGAGGCTGCCCTGGCCAGTTCACTGGCGCTGGCGTACTCGCCGTCCATCAGGTAGGCCAGCATCCGCGAGCGGGCCGGGTCGGCCACGATCGCAGCCACACGGGCCAGGCGAGGCTCATGAGGGGTGTTCATCCAGGGCAGATTAGCGCACGCAGCGGGCCTGATGGCGCCAGGCTGCGGCTGCGTCGGGCACAACGCCGCGCTCACGGCACCAGCTGCCGCGCCAGGTCACGCGTGGCGCCCACATCCTCCAGCCAGGTGCGCTCCTCGCGAAGGATGAAGCGCCGCGACTGCGCCAACCCGAAGTTGGCGCGGCCTTCCGGGTCGGTCTTGAGCGTCGCGCGATAGCGCTCGTAGGCGGCAATGTCGTCGAAGCCGATCAGGCCCCAGGCCACATCGTTGCTGCCTTCATGCGGCAGGAAGTAGCCGATCAAATTGCCGCCGCAGCGCGGAATGATGCGCCCCCAGGCTTCAGCGTACTGTTGGAAGGCCTCGCGCTGGAACGGGTCGATCTGGTAGCGGATGAAGCAGGTGATGGTCATGGTGTCGGGGCATGGCGGAGGGACGTTGAGCCGCACTGTGCCGCGGCAGGCCTGGCCGATGTTTCGGGCTGCACCGAACTGTGCGCAAGCGCGGGCATCCGCGCTTTCACTGGCGCGCCAGAGGCGCGGCGCTCACTGCAGATGGGCCTGGCCGAGCCCGAAGGCCGCGTCGAACGTGCCGGGCACGGTCTTGAAGGCCAGGTTGGCACGGTTCCAGGCATTGATCGGCATCACGATGAACGTCAGGTTTGCGATTTCCTGTGCCGAGAATTGCGCGCGCACCCGCGCGAAGCCTTCGTCGGGCGCGCCGTGGTCGGGCAGCTTCGTCAACACCTCGGTCCAGGCCAGTGAGGCAGGTTCGCGCGGCGCGAACAGCGGCGACTCGCGCCAGATGGCCAGGTGATGCAGGCGCAGCGCACGCTCGCCATGGATCGTGGCCTGCTTGATGCGAGCCGCTGCGCCTGTGACCAGCCAGGCCTCGGGCTTGGCAATCGCCGCCTGATCCATCTTGTGAAAGCGCAGCCAGGTGTCTTGCACCACCTCTTCGGCCTCGGCATGGGAGCCGAGCAGGCGGCAGGTGATGCCTTGCAGGCGCGGCCGCAGACGATCAGAGCTTTCGGTGGCATCTTC
The DNA here is from genome assembly GCA_964409495.1 of uncultured Bordetella sp. Classification (GTDB taxonomy): domain Bacteria; phylum Pseudomonadota; class Gammaproteobacteria; order Burkholderiales; family Burkholderiaceae_C; genus Pseudaquabacterium. The sequence goes on along the minus strand of CAYPDO010000498.1, from coordinate 1,142 downwards.
CATCGGGCGTTCGGTGGTGGCTGGCGGGTCTTCTCGGGTCGGCGGCGCGGCGTGGCGACTCGGCCGGCCCCAGTGTCTGCCCACCAGACGTTCGACGGCAGGCTTCTGTGACATGGCCAGCGCCATCGCGGCCGACCTGCGCCCGCCCACCATGGTGCTGGCCAGGGATGCCGAGGTGATCGAGGAAACCGCCGACCCCGTGATCGTGCGCCTGCCCGGCGTCGTGGGCTTGCCGGGAACCTCCGGCGGCATGTTCTTCGGGGTCCATGTCCTGCGCAAGGACCAGCTGCACACGTTCAACAAGCACTGTGCGCTGCGCCGGGTCTGGCCAGGTGCAGCCTGCATCCGCCCGCCAGCCGCGACTGGCCGGTGTCGGCGCGGGCCGGGTGGCCGGCGAGAATCCGCCGCATCTGACCGGAGCCGCCATGCCCATCGAACTTTCCCGCGAAGCGCGCCAGCAGGCGATCGCGTCGATCGAGCGCTATTTCGAGCAGGAGCTCGACCAGCGCATTGGCAACATCGCCGCTGGCACGCTGCTGGGCTTCATGGTCGAGGAGGTCGGGCCGCTGATCTACAACCAGGCCGTGCGCGAGCTGCAGGAACGCCTGCTGGAACGCGTGCAGGAGCTCGACATCGAGTTCCATGAAGACGAGCTGCAGTACTGGCGCCGCCGCCAGGCCGCCAGCAAGCCCCGGCGCTGACCTGGCGGCCGCCGCGCAGGCGGCAGGCGCGCCCCGGCGCCGGAGGTCTTGACCCGGCCGCCGGCTGGCCTATGCTCGGCCGCTTGAGCGGCGTGCCCGACGGGCACACACCGGAGCACGCGCATGACCAGCAAGAACACCATCTGCCTGTGGTACGACGGCGCTGCGCTGGAGGCCGCGCAGTTCTATGCGCAAACCTTTGCCGACAGCGCGGTGGGCGCGGTGTTGCACGCGCCAGCCGATTACCCGTCGGGCCGTGCCGGCGATGTGCTGACCGTGGCCTTCACCGTGCTGGGCATCCCCTGCCTGGGGATCAATGGCGGCCCGGCGTTCCGGCACAGCGAGGCCTTCTCGTTCCAGGTGGCCACCGACGACCAGGCCGAGACCGACCGGCTGTGGCATGCGCTGATCGCGCACGGCGGCCAGGCCAGCGCCTGCGGC
>CAYPDO010000497.1:0-3768 GCA_964409495.1 uncultured Bordetella sp. | reverse complement strand
GTGCCCAGGTCGACGGTGAGCATGCCGGTGGTGCCTTCGGGCAGCGGCGTCGGGCATTCGGCCAGGAAGCCGTGGCGCGACAGCTCGATCACCTGCAGCGGGTAGGCGATCGACGCGCCGTACGAGGCCACCTCCAGTTGCGCCGGGCAGCGCAGCGAGAAGCGCTGGTGGCGGCGCAGCCCGGCGCCCAGCGTGGTGCCGGCACGTGGCATCGGCAGCACGCCGGCGTAGTCGTCGAGGTCGTAGATCGAGCGCAGCAGCAGGCGCTTGCGGTCGTCCAGCGTCTCGAACACCTGGGTGCGCTGGTTGAAGAAGTAATCCATCATCGCCGGCGTCAGCACCGGATCGTTGGTGGTGTGGAAGCGCCGCGCCGGCCAGCGGATGTTGGGCAGCGGATCGACATAGAGATAGCGGTACAGGTTGCGATGCGCCGGGCGCTCGCCGTAGAGCCGGTGCGTCTGCTCGGGCGACTGCTGCAGGTCCAGCGTGGCGCCCACGGCCGGTGCGCCGTTGGCGAAGTCGTAGTTGTCCACCTCGCAGGCCTGCAGCCGGGTGAAGGCCAGCAGGCCCTCGTACATCTCGATGCGGTTGGGGTTCACCGCGATCACCAGGTGCCGGGTGTCGAAATAGTCGCGCGCGTACTCGCGCATGAACTTCATCAGCGGGAACAGCACCTGCCCGCCGAGGCCGCGGTAGCGCGGATCGACCGCGAGCGACGACACCTCGGTGATCTGCCCGCCCTTGGCCCGCACCGCTGTCAGGTCGAACACCGACTGCAGCGGAAAGCCGAACACGCCCTCGCGGATGATGCTGATGGTGCCCACCACCTTGCCGTCCCACTTGGCGCACAAGGTGGTGGTGGTGGGCAGCGCGTGGTAGACCGTGACGCGCAGGCCCGAGGGGTCGGGCTTCATGAAGCCGGCGCTCACATATGAATCGTGCAGGATGCGGAAGCAGTCTTCCAGTTCCTCCTGCGTCTCGGCGATCTTCAGTTCCAGCCGCGGGTCGGGCGTGGGGTCGCACTTCACCATCGCGCGGTAGAACGCAAAGCGCCATTCCTGCGGCAGCAGCGACAGGCCGTCGCGCAGGACGTCGTGCGCCGATTTGCGCACGCGGGAGATCAGGGTCCGCTTCATGAATTTGCTCGGTGGCCTCGTTGTCGGCGGCGGGGTGATCGAACGGCGGTCACCTGTATTCGCCTGACGGTAACTACGGCCATGCCGCCGCCCGATTCAGGGCGACAGATGTCACTTCAGTAACCGGCTGTAATGCCGAGGGGTTGCCGCTTGCGCTGCATCAACCAACCGGCCGCGGCGCAAACCGGGGCACCACCGCCAGCCCGTCCACCGGCCCGGCCTGCAGTTGCGCCAGCAGGGCCGGCAGCGACAGCCGGTGCGTCAGCACCTCGCCCATGTGGCGGGCACTGCGGCGCAGCACGCGGTCGAAGGGCGTCCATTCGAAGCCGTCCATCTCGGGCCGCTGGCGGCCCCAGTTGTCGGTGTAGCGGCTGCTGCAGTGGCACAGCGCGGCGTCGAAGGGCGCCACGCGCACGGCGTACAGGTGCAGGTCCTTGTGGCGCTGGTAGGCCTGGCGGCCCAGATCAAGCAGCGCCACACCCGCCAGGTCGAGGCCGCATTCCTCGCGCGTCTCGCGCAGCGCGGCGGCGTCGGGCGCCTCATCGGGCTCTGCCCCGCCCTTGGGGATGTCCCAGTGCCAGGCCCCGGTGACATGGCACATCAGCAGCTCGGCCCGGTCGTTGAGCACCAGGATGCCGCAGGACAGCTGCTTCATCGCCGCGGCACCAGGCTGGCGTAAAGCACCGTGCCCAGCGCCGCCAGCGCCAGGCAGGCCCAGATCACCGGCGTGTAGCTGTGCCAGGCATCGAAGGCCGCGCCGGCCAGCCAGGGCCCGGCCAGGTTGCCCAAAGCGGCACCGCTGTACAGCGTGCCCAGGATGGCCGACACCGCGCGCGGGCCGAACAGGTCCATCACCAGGGCCGGCATCAGCGACACCATGCCGCCGTAACTGAGCCCCAGCCACAGCGCAAACACCGCCATCGCCAGATAGCCCTGGGCGCCCCACCACACCAAGTACGACAGGCCCAGCGAGGCCTGGGCCAGCGCCAGCGTCAGCGGCCGGCCGAAGCGGTCAGCCGCCGCGCCGATGGCAAAGCGCCCCACCAGGCTGCCGATGCCGATCAGGCCCACCAGGCCCACGGCCTGTGCGTCGGGCACGCCCAGATCGCGCGCCGCCGCCGACACATGCGCGAAGGGCACGAACATCACCGGACCGGCCACGACGGTGGCCAGGTACATGCGGCGGAACGGTGCGCTGCGCACCGCCTGGCCCAGCGTGTGGCCGGCCACTGCGGCCCCCGCGCGCGCCGTGGCGGCCGGCGCGCGCCGCAGCAGCAGCGTGGCGCCCAGGCCCAGCAGCAGCACACCAACGGCCAGCGCCTGCAGCGCGCCGCGCCACTGCAGCGCGCCAATGGCCGCGGTGGCCAGCAGCGGCACCACCACCGTGCCGGCGCCGATGCCGGCGCTGGCAATGCCCGCCGCCAGCCCGCGCCGCCGCGTGAACCAGGGCTGCACGCAGGCGATCGACGGCGTGTAGACCAGCGCGATGCCCAGGCCCACGCCACCGCCATAGGCCAGGTACACCGCGCCGATGCCCGGTGCCAGGCTGGCGCCCAGCAGGCCGGCGGCGATGCACAGCATGCCGGCGCTGCACACCCGGCGGGGCCCGAAGCGGTCGGCCAGCAGGCCGCCGCCCGCACCACCGATGAAATAGATCAGTCCACACAAGCCGAACACCAGCGAGACCTGGGCGCGCGGTGCGCCGAAGGCCGTGGCAAAAGGCTCGAAGAAGGCCGCGAACGAATACGACACGCCGAAGATGACGCCCAGCGCCACGAAGCAGGCCCACACCACCACCCAGGCGTAGGCCGGTTCATGTTCGGCCTCGGCGGCTGTGGCGGGGGAGATGGCGGCCATCGTCGGCCCAGTGTAGAAGCCGCGGCGGCCGCGGACTGTCGCCGGCGCAACGCAATATGATGCACCAAGACACTCGGTACAAACACCGAGCATGCACTATATTGCTTGACTTCCAGGGTCGCCTGCCGTTACCTTGCCGTCCACACGGGTGCGGCGCACGTGGGGCCGCGGTAGAACCGGGCATCATCGCGGCCGGCCGCGCCGCACGCACGCCGGCACCCGCAACGACCGAGCCAACACCGCCCGCCCCCCGGGCCTGCCAGGAGACGACCACGATGCAGTTCCCCATGTTGACGAAGCTGGCCCTGGCCACCGCCGCCGCTGCGCTGAGCCTGGCCGCCACGGCACAGCAGGCCCCGCTCAAGGTGGGCTTCATGCTGCCCTACACCGGCACCTTCGCGGCGCTGGGCGATGCCATCGAGAAGGGCTTCAAGCTGCATGTCGACGAACAGGGCGGCAAGCTGGGCGGGCGCGCCATCCAGTACTTCAAGGTGGATGACGAGAGCGAGCCGAGCAAGGCCACCGACAACGTCAACAAGCTGATCAAGCGCGACCAGGTCGACGTGATCGTGGGCACCGTGCATTCGGGCGTGGCGCTGGCCATGGCCCGCGCGGCCAAGGAAAGCAACACGCTGCTGATCGTGCCCAATGCCGGCGCCGACGCCATCACCGGCCCGTTGTGTGCGCCCAACATCTTCCGCTCGAGCTTCAGCAACTGGCAGCCGGGCTACGCCACCGGCGTGATCGCCGCCCAGAAGGGCCACAAGAAGGCGAT
>CAYPDO010000496.1:505-3770 GCA_964409495.1 uncultured Bordetella sp. | reverse complement strand
ACGCACCAGGGGCAGGGCTGCATGCCCCAGGCCATCTGGGTGAACAGCGCGGCCGCCACGCCGCCGAACGAGGCCACCACGGCGGCCAGCAGCAGGCGCGCCGGGCGGATGGCGGCGCTCACTTCAGTTCCGCGATCAGCTCGATTTCGACGCAGGCGCCCAGCGGGATCTGCGCCACGCCGAAGGCGCTGCGTGCATGCGCGCCGGCCGCGCCGAACACCTGGCCAATCAGCTCCGAGGCGCCATTGGTCACCAGGTGCTGCTCGGTGAAGCCGGGTGTGCTGTTGACCAGGCTCATCAGCTTGACGATGCGCGCCACCTGGTTCAGGTCACCCACCGCGGCATGCAGCGTGCCCAGCAGGTCGATGGCCACGGCGCGCGCGGCGGCCTGGCCTTCGGCCGTGCTGATGCCGGCACCCAGCTGGCCCACCCAGGGCTTGCCGTCCTTCTTGGCGATGTGGCCCGAGAGGAACACCAGCTTGCCGGTTTGCACAAAGGGCACATAGGCGGCGGCAGGCACGGCCACCGGGGGCAGGGTGATGCCCAGTTGCGAGAGCGTGTCGTAGACGGACATGGGGGGTGAAAGTGGTTGGCGATGGGGTGAACGGGGCATCCTACACTGCGCCCCATGGCCAACACGGGAGGGCTAGGCGGCTGGCGCATCGCAGGGGCGGGCCTGGCCTGGCTGGGCGGTGTGGCGCTGCAGCTGCAGCAGCCGGCCCTGTGGCCGGCGGCGCACAACCGGGCCGTGCTGGCCGCCGCCGTGCTGGGGCTGCTGATGGCTGCGCTGGCCCTGCGGCGCCTGCGCCATGCGGCGCGCACGGGGCGTGCCACCGGCCTTGCCCATGCGCTGGCAGCGGGTGTGCTGTGCCTGGGCGTGGCCGGCCTGGGCTTCGCCACCACGGCGCTGCGGGCTGCCGATCGCCTGGCCGACCGGATTGATCCGGCGCTGGAGGGCCTGGATCTGCTGGTCACCGGCGTGGTCGCGGCCATGCCGCAGCAGGACGCCACGGGGGCGCGCTTCACGTTCCGGGTGGAGCAGGCACTGCACCAGGGCCGCCCGGTGCGCCTGCCCGCAAGGCTGACGCTGGGCTGGTGGTCGGGCTTCGACGAGACGGCCTGGTTCGACGAGCCGCGCGCCGCGCTGCAGGCCGGCCAGCGCTGGCGCCTGCCGCTGCGGCTGAAGGCCCTGCATGGCGCGATGAACCCGCAGGGCTTCGATGTGGAGCTGTGGTGGTTCGAGCAGGGCCTGGGCGCCAATGGCAGCGTGCGCGTGGTGCGCGGCGGGCCGTCGGCGCTGCTGCTGGCCGAGACCGGCGCGCACCCGGTGGAGCGCCTGCGCGGGCAGCTGCGCGATGCCATCCACCGCCAGGTGGACGACGGCCGCGTGGCCGGTGTGCTGGCGGCGCTGGTGGTGGGCGATCAGGCAGGCATCGAGCGCAGCGACTGGGAGCTGTTCCGCGCCACCGGCATTGCGCACCTGGTGTCGATCTCGGGCGTGCATGTCACGATGTTCGCGTGGCTGGCGGCGGCCGGCGTGGCCGTGTTGTGGCGTCGCCAGCCGCGCTGCATGCTGGCCCTGCCGCTGCCGCATGCGGCACGCTGGGGGGGCCTGCTGCTGGCCGCGGCCTATGCGTTGCTGGCCGGCTGGGGCGTGCCGGCGCAGCGCACGGTGCTGATGCTGGCCACGGCCGCCGCGCTGCGCAGTGCCGGGCTGCGCTGGCCCTGGCTGCTGCTGCTGCTGCTGGCCGCGGTGGCCGTGACCCTGGCCGACCCCTGGGCGCTGCTGCAGGCCGGCTTCTGGCTGAGCTTTGCCGCCGTGGCGCTGCTGCTGCTGTCGGAGCCGGTCACGCGCGCGCCGCTGCCGGCACCTGCGGTTGCAGCCGTGCCGGACGCACCGCGCGCACGTTTGCAGCGGCTGGGCGCGCGGCTGCATGCCGTCACGGTCGCGCACGGGCGTGCCCAGGTGGTGGCCACGTTGGGGCTGGCGCCACTGTCGCTGGTGTTCTTCGGCCAGCTGTCGCTGGTGGGGTTCGTGGCCAACCTGCTGGCCATCCCGCTGGTCACGCTGCTGGTCACGCCGCTGGCACTGCTGGGCGTGCTGGTGCCGCCGCTGTGGTCGCTGGCTGGCGCCCTGGTACAGGCCGGTGTGGCCGGATTGGGCGCGCTGGCCGCGGTGCCGGGCGCACTGTGGTCGGCCGGCGCCGCACCCGCCTGGGCCGTGGCCAGCGGCCTGGCCGCTGCGCTGCTGGGTGTGCTGCCACTGCCGCGGGGCCTGCGCGGCCTGGCGCTGCCTCTGGTGCTGCCGCTGCTGTGGCCGGCGCCCGCCCGTCCGCCGCCAGGGCAGATGCAGATCCTGGTGGCCGACGTGGGCCAGGGCACGGCGGTGCTGGTGCGCACGCACACCCACCTGCTGGTCTACGACAGTGGCCCGCAGATCAGCCGCGACAGCGACGCCGGCCAGCGTGTGCTGCTGCCGCTGCTGCGCGCGCGCGGCGAGCGCCGCATCGACCGCCTGATGCTGAGCCACCGCGATGCCGACCATGTGGGCGGCGCGGCCGCGCTGCTCGATGCACTGCCGGTGGGCGAGGTGTGGAGCTCGCTGCCCGACGCGCACCCGCTGCGTGCGCGGCCGCAGCCGCACACGCGCTGCGTGGCCGGCCAGGCCTGGGCATGGGATGGCGTGCACTTCGCGCTGCTGCACCCCACGCCGGCCGACTACGCCAGCGCCAGCAAACCCAATGCCGTGTCCTGCGTGCTGCGCATCACCGATGCCGCCGGCCGCAGCCTGCTGCTCACCGGCGACATCGAGGCGCCCCAGGAGGCGGCGCTGCTGCAGCGTCTGCCGCCCGCGGCGCTGGCCAGCCAGGTGCTGCTGGTGCCGCACCACGGCAGCCGCACCTCATCAAGCACCGCGCTGCTGGAGGCCGTGGCGCCCCGCTGGGCCGTGGTGCAGGCCGCGTACCGCAACCGTTTCGGCCATCCGGCGCCCGAAGTGCTGGCCCGTTATGCCGAACAACGCATCCAAGTGGTGCGAACTGACCGTTGTGGTGCATGGCGGTGGCAGGATGGTGCGGTGGAATGCACCCGCGAAGTGCGTCGTCGCTACTGGCATTGGCGGCCGCCAGACACCTTGCCGGAACCCCTGGTTCGATAGTTGCTAATTCCCTCTCGTCAGGAGCCCACAACGCATGAAACCCGCATTCGACGAGATGCATGACGGCGCCGGCACAGTCCGCGCCCACTACGGCGGTTTCGACCGCTG
>CAYPDO010000496.1:0-495 GCA_964409495.1 uncultured Bordetella sp. | reverse complement strand
GGCCGCGCGGCGTGAAGAGGCCGAGATGATCTTCCGCCGCGTCGGCATCACCTTCGCGGTCTATGGCGCCAAGGACGAGGATGGTGCGGGCACCGAGCGGCTGATCCCGTTCGACCTGATCCCGCGCATCATCCCGGCCGACGAGTGGCAGCGCATGCAGCAGGGCCTGGTGCAGCGTGTCACGGCGCTCAACCGCTTCCTGCACGACGTTTACCACGGGCAAGAGATCCTCAAGGCCGGGCTGATCCCGGCCGACGAGATCACGCGCAACGCCCAGTTCCGGCCCGAGATGATGGGTGTGGACGTGCCGCGCCAGATCTATTCGGCCATCGCCGGCATCGACATCGTGCGTGCCGCGCAGCCCGATGGCAGCGGCACCTACTACGTGCTGGAAGACAACCTGCGCGTTCCCTCCGGCGTGAGCTACATGCTCGAGAACCGCAAGATGATGATGCGGCTGTTCCCGGAGCTGTTCGGCCGCCACCGCATCGCGCC
>CAYPDO010000495.1:0-3774 GCA_964409495.1 uncultured Bordetella sp. | reverse complement strand
CCGTCTTCCAGGCCGAAGCTGCCGCTGTCGCCGGGCGCCAGGTCCAGCGTCATGTGCAGGCCGGCCAGGTAGTCGCACTGGGCCAGGCTGGCGTACACGGGCACCCCATCCACGCTGCCCAGCAGCCGGTCGTCCTCGTTCAGGCCCAGTTCGTGCACGGCAAAGCACATCGGCGCACTGCCGGCGCAGCAGCCGTGCGATTGGTAGAACAGGATCTGGCCGTGCCGCTGGCGCAGTTGCGCAATCAGCGCCAGCGCTGCGGGCGTGGCCTGCACGCGCTCGATGGTGTCGCTCATGGGCGGGTCTCCGGTCTGGTTTTCTGGGTGCGCCGTGTGACGAAAAAAGGGGCGGCCGTGGCCGCCCCTTTCCGGGTCTGCTCTGAAGCGCCCTCGTGGGGCGCAACCGATCAGAAGAAGCCGAGCGCGTTCGGCGAGTAGCTCACCAGCAGGTTCTTGGTCTGCTGGTAGTGGTCGAGCATGGCCTTGTGGGTTTCGCGGCCGATGCCCGATTCCTTGTAGCCGCCGAAGGCCGCGCCGGCCGGGTAGGCGTGGTAGCAGTTGGTCCACACGCGGCCGGCCTGGATGGCGCGGCCCATGCGGTAGGCACGGCTGCCGTCACGGCTCCACACGCCGGCGCCCAGGCCGTAGGGGGTGTCGTTGGCGATGGCCAGGGCTTCGGCTTCGTCCTTGAAGGTGGTCACGGCCAGCACCGGGCCGAAGATCTCTTCGCGGAACACGCGCATGTTGTTGTTGCCCTTGAACAGCGTGGGCTGGATGTAGTAGCCGCCGGCCAGCTCACCACCCAGCTCGGCACGGCCGCCGCCGATCAGCACTTGCGCGCCTTCCTGCTTGCCCACCTCCAGGTAGCTCATGATCTTGTCCATCTGCAGGGCCGAGGCCTGGGCACCCATCATGCTGTCGGTGTCCAGCGGGCTGCCCTGCTTGATGGCGGCCACGCGCTTGAGCGCGCGGTCCATGAACTTGTCGTAGATCGATTCCTGGATCAGCGCGCGGCTGGGGCAGGTGCACACCTCGCCCTGGTTGAAGGCGAACAGCACCAGGCCTTCCACGGCCTTGTCGAAGAACGCGTCGTCGGCCGAGGCGATGTCCTCGAAGAAGATGTTGGGGCTCTTGCCACCCAGCTCCAGCGTGGCCGGGATCAGGTTGGTGGCGGCAGCCTGGGCAATCACGCGGCCGGTGGCGGTGCTGCCGGTGAAGGCGATCTTGGCGATGCGCTTGCTGGTGGCCAGCGGCATGCCGGCTTCGCGGCCGAAACCGTTGACGATGTTCAGCACGCCCGGGGGCAGCAGGTCGGCGATCAGCTCGGTGAGGATCAGGATCGACACCGGGGTGCTCTCGGCGGGCTTGAGCACCACGCAGTTGCCGGCGCCCAGCGCGGGGGCCAGCTTCCAGGCGGCCATCAGGATCGGGAAGTTCCAGGGGATGATCTGGCCCACCACGCCCAGCGGCTCATGGAAGTGGTAGGCGATGGTGTTGCCATCCACCTCGGTGAGCGAGCCTTCCTGCGCGCGCAGGCAGCCGGCAAAGTAGCGGAAGTGGTCCGACGACAGCGGGATGTCGGCGTTCAGCGTCTCGCGGATGGCCTTGCCGTTGTCCACGGTTTCGGCGTAGGCCAGCAGTTCCAGGTTGGCGTCGATGCGGTCGGCGATCTTCAGCAGGATGTTGGCGCGCTCGGCGGCGGGCACGGCGGCCCACTTGTCCTTGGCGGCATGGGCGGCGTCGAGCGCCAGCTCGATGTCGGCCTCGGTGCTGCGCGCGGCCTGCGTGTACACCTTGCCGGTGATCGGGGTGATCACGTCGAAGTACTGGCCTGCCACCGGCGGCACGAACTTGCCGTTGATGAAGTTGTCGTACTTGGCCTTGAAGGCGATCTTGGCGCCGGCGGCGCCGGGGGCTGCGTACACGGTCATGGCTGTCTCTCTCCTGAACGGGGTTGCGGGAACGGTGTGCGGACGGGATCTCGCGGATCGGCCAGTGAAGCCATCGCCTCGCCGTCTCGGGATGCCAGGGGATGCAGCGGCCATGCCACGGCTGATCCAGCGCAAAGCCGGGCAATCGCGGGTGAAAGCTGGCCCGTTTCATGCCCCTTGGGTGTTCAACGGGCCCTGCGCAGTTGTCACCCTGTCACGCAACGGCGCAGGTGCCCTACCGATTCACGTTGATCCCGCAGCGCTCGCGGGTTCACCCCCATGAACGGCCGTGCATAGCTTGCCCGGCGTGTTGTGCCTGAGGACACCTGTCATGCCCTTGTCCGCCACCGTTGCTGATCCCAGCCTGCTGCCCAAGCTGCCCAACCAGCCCGTGCCCGGCGGTGCGGAGCCCGGCTCGGCAGCCTCGGCCTCAGCGGCATCCTCGGCCGCCCGGCAGCGCGCCGCGCGCCACCTGTGCGAGCCCGGCCCGCCGCCGGCCGAGGCGCTGGCGCCGCTGCTGGGCGAGGTGCTGGCGCGCAGCTGGCAGCGCAGCCGCCAGGCCGGGCTCACGCCGCGCGGGCGCATGCCGGGTGCGCCCCATGCCTCGGCCGCGCAGCTGGCGCGCGCCATGCAGCGGCAATACGAGCTGCTGTCGCATGCCCAGCCGGTGATGGACTACTTCGATCCGCATGTGCGCAGCACGCGCAGCATGATCATCCTGGCCGATGCGCGCGGCATGGTGCTGCGCGCCCAGGGCGCCGAGGCCTTTGCCGACCGCGCCCAGCGCGTGGCGCTGCGCCCCGGCGCCAACTGGGCCGAGCAGTACCGCGGCACCAACGCCATCGGCACCGCGCTGGCCGAGGGCCTGCCGGTGGTGGTGCACGGCGGCGAGCACTACCTCGAACGCAACGGCTTCCTCACCTGCGCGGCCGCACCGATTCTTGACCCCGCGGGCAAGCTGATGGGCGCCTTCGACATCTCGGGCGACCACCGCGCCTACCACCCCAGCACGCTGCCGCACACGCTGGCGCTGGCGCGCGCCGCCGCCGGCATGGTGGAGCACCGCCTGTTCGACACCTGGCATGCGGCCAGCCTGCGCCTGCGTCTGCATGCCCAGCCGGCCGGCCTGGGCCAGCTGGGCGAGGGCCTGCTGGCGCTGCGCGACGACGGCCTGCTGATCGGCGCCAACAGCGCCGCGCTGGCCTTGCTGGGCATGCCGCGCGAGGCCATCGGCCGCGACCGCATCACCTTCTGGCTGCCGCTGGACGTGGCCACGCTGCTGGACTGGGCGCATGCCCATGCCCGCGGCGCCATGGCCCCGCACACCGTGCCGCGCCTGACGGCAGCCGGCGGCGGTGTGCTGTGGGCGCGCGCCGAAGGCGGCGCGGCGCTGGCCCTGCGGCGTGCCGCGATGGGCGCCGGGCCCGACGGCGCGCCCCCGCCCGACGGCCCCGGCGCCGCTGCCGCCGCCAGCACCAGCGCACCGCCGGCCACGCTGGCGGGCCCCGCCGCCAGCGACGCGCTGGCCACCCTTGACACCGGCGATGACGCGCTGGCCGCGGCGGTGCAGCGTGTGCGCCGCGTCATCGGCAAGCCCATCGCGCTGCTGCTGCAGGGCGAATCCGGCGTGGGCAAGGAGGTGTTCGCGCGCGCCGCGCATGCCAGCGGGCCGCGCCGCAGCGGGCCCTTCGTGGCGGTGAACTGCGCCGCGCTGCCTGAATCGCTGATCGAGGCCGAGCTGTTCGGCTACCAGGGCGGCGCCTTCACCGGCGCGCGCAAGGAAGGCGCGCCGGGCCGCATCCGCGAGGCCGAGGGCGGCACGCTGTTCCTGGATGAAATCGGCG
>CAYPDO010000494.1:0-3812 GCA_964409495.1 uncultured Bordetella sp. | reverse complement strand
CTGACCGGCCGCAAGATCATCGTCGACACCTATGGCGGCGCCTGCCCGCACGGCGGCGGCGCCTTCTCGGGCAAGGACCCGAGCAAGGTCGACCGCTCGGCCGCCTATGCCGCACGCTACGTGGCCAAGAACGTGGTGGCCGCAGGCCTGGCCAAGCAGTGCCAGGTGCAGGTGGCCTATGCCATCGGCGTGGCCAAGCCGATGAACATCACGGTCTACACCGAAGGCACCGGCGTGATCCCCGACAGCGAGATCGCCAAGCTGGAGGACGCCCACTTCGATCAGCGGACCAAGGGCATCATCCAGATGCTGGACCTGCTGCGCCCGATCTACCAGAAGACCGCCGCCTATGGCCACTTCGGCCGTGACGAACCCGAGTTCACCTGGGAGCGCACCGACAAAGCCCAGGCGCTGCGTGCAGCGGCAGGCCTGTAAGGCCTGAATCCGCGCAGCGGATCCTGGGCTTTGGGTCGCAGCTCATATCGCGCAGCGATGTGAGCGAAGACCACAAGGCCCCGCAAACCACAAAGGGGCGGCCGCGAGGCCGCCCTTTTTCATGGCTGGCGCTGCAGGGCCCGGGTCAGCCCAGCCCGCAGATCATGCGGAACGAGCCCAGCACCTGCTCGCCGCGGAAGGGCTTGACGATCCAGCCGTTCACGCCCACGGCCTTGCCGCGCTCGCGCAGCTGGGCATTGCTCTCGGTGGTGAGCATCACGATGCGCACCTTCTTGTTGCCCAGCTCCTGCCGCATCTTCTCGGCCATGGTGATGCCGTCCATGTTGGGCATGTTCACGTCGCTCACCACCAGGCGGATGGCCGGGTCCTGGCGCAGCTGCTCCAGGCCGTGGCGGCCATCGGTGGCGGTGGCCACCTCGAAGCCGTTGCGGCTCAGGTAGCCGGCGACGAAGTCGCGTGCAATGGTCGAATCGTCGACCACCAGGACATGGGCCATGTCGGAAGATCCTTGCTTCGGGTGTGCGAGGTGGAGCGGAGAACCGTTGCGCTAGAACAGCTCGAGCACGCCCGATGGCTGCACGGGCGGGGACATGGCCGCGAAACGGACGTACTCCTCGGGTGACCACAGCAGATTGAAGATCAGCCGCTGCACGATGGTCAGCGGCGGCAGGCCGGCGCGGCGCGGATCGATCAGGCGCCAGCGGATGCACAGCTGCGGGTCCGACGAGCCAAAGGAGATGTACTTCTGCTCGTGGTTGATGACGATGGGCACCTGGGTCTGCTCGTAGGCAAAGGCCTCGGGCGGGATGTAGCGGTTCTTGAACGCGCCCCAGATCAGGTTGGTGGTCTCGGCCAGCAGGTGGTTCAGCGCACGAAAGCCCAGGTCGCTGCCCGCGCCTTCCATGCCCAGGCCCTGGATCACGCCCTGGCGCAGCGCCGCTTCCTCGGTCTGCAGCATCATGTAGCCGCGGCACCAGGTGCTCTCGATCGGGATCAGCGTGGACACCTGGCCGAAGATGATGCGGTCGTGCACGATGTAGGGTGGCTCGTGCGCCACCTCGGCGCCCGGAAACATGGCCGCCAGCGCGCTGCGCGTGAGGTCGACCACGCCCTGCACCAGCTCGACCGGATAGCGCAGCCTGAACAGGCTGGCCTCCACCTGCACCCGCAGGGCCTGCAGCTCGCTGCCCGGCCAGGGATGGCGCACGGCCTCGGCATCGGCGCCGGTCAGCGGCAGGTCGCGCGTGCGGCGCAGGAAGATCGGCAGTTCGGGCCGCTGCTGGTGGATGGCCCGCGCCAGTGCCAGGGCGTCGGCGCCATCGCAGGGCAGATCCTCGGCCAGCAGCACGCCGCCCAGATCCTTGTGCTGCACCAGGGCCTGCAAGGCCTCCTGCGCGGTGCACGGCAGCGGCACCAGGCCGGTGCTGTCGCAGAAGTCGAGCAGGGCACGGTAATGCGAGGGCTCGTGCTCCAACAACAGCACCTTGGCGGCCAGCGACGGGGTGTCGGTCATGGATGCGGGCACGGCGCGCGTGCGTCAAGGACGAAACGGCAGCGCGCGGGCGCCGCCGACCCAGACGCTGTTTCGGCATCTGCCGCGAAAACTGGAGGGCGGCGGCCAACACGCCGCGGCGCGGGGGTTCAGCAGTCGTGCACTGTGTCACCGTCCGCGCGCAGCGCGCCGGCAGACACCAGCTCTTCGAGCATGGCGCGCAGCCAGGTGCGCGCGCTGTCCACGCCACGCGGCGGGTGCATCGCCCAGGTGCTGCGCAGCAGCGGCGTGGCCTCGGCCCAGTCCAGCAGGGCCTCGAGCGGCTGCGCGCGCTCTTCCATCAGGTGGTACTTCAGCAGCACCTTCACGGCATGGCGGGCATGGCGCGCCGGATCGGCCTGGAAGCCGGCCAGCCGCGAGCGCGCACGCGCCAGCGCCGCCGCCACATCGCTGAACGGCGCCCCGTGGCCCGGGATCACCCACTGCACCGGCAGCGCGGCGATCTGCTCCAGCACCGCCCCCACGTCGTCGAACCCCGGTTCACCCTCGATCTCGGGAAACACCACGCCGAACCCGTGCTCCCACAGCGCATCGGCCGACACCAGCAGGCCGTGGGCTGCGTCGAACAGCATCACCGAGTCGGGGTCGTGGCCCGGCGCCGGCAGCACCTGCCATTCACGCCCGCCGGCCAGCAGCGGCTCGCCGGGCGGCAGCACGCCATCGGGGCGGAACGGCCGCAAGCGCTGGCCCGTGCCATCCCAGCTGCAGCCCACGCCGTCGGCGCCCACCGGCGGGTGGCTGTCGAACCAGTCCCGCACCTGCTGCGCCTGGCCGGGCGGAATGCGCAGCGGCGCACCAAAAGCCGCCTGCAGCGCGGCATTGCCGCCGCAGTGGTCCGAGTGCAGATGGGTGTTGACGATGCCGGCCAGCGGCGCCCCGCGCAGCGCCTGGCCCACCAGGGCCAGCGTCTGCCCGGCATGGTTGACATGGCTGGCATCCACCAGCAGCGCGCCGGCCTCGCCGTGTGCCGGGTGGATCAGCAGGTTGTTCGACGACAGCCAGCCGCGCTCCAGCACGGTGAGGCCGTCGAACGGGTCGTGCGCACGGGTGTGGATGGCGGCAGGCATGGCCGCCGATTGTGAAGGCCCGGTGCCGGGCCTGCGGGTCGCGGGGGTGACTGAGCCGCGGGTTCAGGGCCGGCGCGGCCTGACCTTGCCGGCCGCCAGCTTGGCGCGCTGGCGCGCCACCTCCACATCGCGGTCGTGGGCCAGCGCCACGCCCATGCGCCGCTTGACGAAGCTCTCGGGCTTGCCAAAGAGCCGCAGCTCGGTGCCGGGCACCGCCAGCGCGTCGGCCACGCCGTCGAACACGATGCCCTGCGCGTCGACGCCGCCATACACCACGGCGCTGGCGCCGGGGCTCTTCAGCGTGGTGTCCACCGGCAGGCCCAGGATGGCGCGCGCATGCAGCTCGAACTCGTTCTGCCACTGCGTGATCATGGTCACCATGCCGGTGTCGTGCGGGCGCGGGCTGACCTCGCTGAACCACACCTGGTCGCCCTTGACGAACAGCTCCACACCGAACAGCCCCTGGCCACCCAGGTCGTCGGTGATGGCCTGGGCGATCTCGCGTGAACGCTGCAGTGCGGCGGCGCTCATCGGGTGCGGCTGCCAGCTTTCCACATAGTCGCCACTCACCTGGATGTGGCCGATCGGGTCGCAGAAGTGGGTCTGCACCTGGCCATCGGCGCCCAGCGCCCGCACCGTGAGCTGGGTGATCTCGTAGTCGAAGGCGATGAAGCCTTCGACGATCACGCGGCCATGGCTCACGCGGCCGCCGGCCATCGCGTAGTCCCAGGCCTTCT
>CAYPDO010000493.1:1847-3813 GCA_964409495.1 uncultured Bordetella sp. | reverse complement strand
CGGGTGCCGGGCTGACGTAAGTAAAGAAGGAGGGCCGCAGGCCCGGGTGACATGGCGTCAGCCCGGTACCCGGCGGCCTTGGCCTCGAACCGCTGATCGCAAGCGAAACCCCAAAACCCCATACGCTCATCAATCCGCAAACTTCGGCGCCCGCTTCTCGATGAAGGCGCGCACCGCCTCGCGGTGATCCGGCCCCAGGTGCGCCAGCGCCTGGTAGGCCGCCGAGGTTTCGAGCACCGATTCAAGCGTGTTGTGCACGCCCTCGCGCAGCAGCTTCTTGGTCATGCGCAGCACGCCGCCGGGGTTGCGTGCAATGCGGGCGGCCAGAGCATTCGCTGCGTCCATCAGCGCCTCGGGGGCCACCACCTGGCTCACCAGGCCGCAGGCCAGGGCCTCCTGGGCATTGATCGGGTCGCCGGTGAAGGCCATCTCGGCGGCCTTGGCGGCGCCCACCGCGCGGGGCAGCAGCCAGGCACCGCCATCACCCGGCACGATGCCCACGCGCACAAAGCTCTCGGCAAAGGTGGCCGTGCTGCTGGCAATGCGCAGGTCGCACATGCAGGTGATGTCCAGCCCCGCCCCTACCGCCGGGCCGTTGACGGCGGCAATCACCGGCACATCCAGATGCCACAGCGCCCTGGGGATGCGCTGGATGCCGTGGCGGTATTCGTTGCGCACGGCTTCTGCATCGAGCGTGCCGGCCTCGGCGGCATCGGCAAAACGCGCCATGTCCTTCACATTGCCGCCCGAGCTGAACACCGGCCCGGCGCCGGTGAGGATCACCGCGCGCACCGTGCGGTCAGTGGCCGCGGCCTCGATGGCGGCCACGAACTCGGCCACCGCCGTGTTGCCGGTCAGCGCATTGCGCGTGGCCGGCTGGTTCATGGTCCAGGTGACGACCGCGCCGTCGCGGCTGATCTGCAGGAAGTCGCTCATGTTGGATGATGCTCGTCGTGTCGTCTGGGTTGGCGCCGCAGGGCGTGCGCGCCGGGGCAGGGGGGCGCTTCAGGCCGCCCGGGGATGATCGCTGATGCGCTGCAGCGTGTGCAGCAGCGGTGCGTCGCTGCCGTGC
Organism: uncultured Bordetella sp.; assembly: GCA_964409495.1. Lineage (GTDB taxonomy): Bacteria > Pseudomonadota > Gammaproteobacteria > Burkholderiales > Burkholderiaceae_C > Pseudaquabacterium. The sequence continues at coordinate 2,741 of CAYPDO010000493.1, read as the reverse complement.
ACGAGCGCCTGGCCCAGCACACGGTGCCAGTGGCTCTCGCTGCCGGCCGCCTGGCGCCAGGCATGCAGCCGCCGGGTGTGCAACTGCAGGTCGAACTCGCGCGTGAAGCCGATGGCACCATGGATGGCATGCGCCAGCGCCGCCACCTGCAGCGCCGCCTCGCTGCAGCGCGCCTTGGCGGTGGCCACGCGCAGCGGGTCGGGCTGCAGGCTGTCACCATCGGCCCAGCAGCCGATCTGCGCGGCCATGCGCGCGGCAAACACCTCTTCGGCTATCACGCTCAACTGGTGCTGGATGGCCTGGAACTTGCCGATCGCGCGGCCGAACTGCTGGCGCTCGTTGGCATGCGCCAGCGTGCGCTCGAACACCGCGCCCAGCGCACCGGCCAGCTGCTGCGCCAGCACCAGCGCCTGCCACTGGCGCAGGTCGGGCAGGGCGTCCAGGCTGAGCCGCGGCGCGGCCTGCCAGGCGGCGTCGGGCCAGGTCAGCGTGGCGTCGAGCACGAAGGCCGCGGCCTCGGCCCGCGCATCGGCCACGGCCAGCAGGCAGCCGCTGGTGCCGTCGCTGGCCAGCACGGCCACCGCGCAGCGGGCGGCGGGCACGGCCTGCGCGCGCCACCCGCCACCGGGCAGCGCCCGCACGCGTGCCAGGGCCAGCGGCCCGTCTGGCGCGCGCTGGCCGGCCCGGGCCAGCAGCGCGCGCGCCAGCATGGTCTCGGCCAGCGGCAAGGGCAGGGCGTGCGCGCCGCACAGCGTCCACAGCGGCGCCACCTGGGCCAGCGTCAGCGCGGCGCCGCCATCGCTTTGCGGCACCAGCGCATCGGCGAAACCGGCGTCGGCCAGCACGCGCCACAAGGGCTGCCAGGCTTGGGCGCGGTCGCGGCCACCGGCCACG
>CAYPDO010000493.1:0-1747 GCA_964409495.1 uncultured Bordetella sp. | reverse complement strand
GTCGGTGAACGGCGTGTCGGTGGCGGCGGCATCGGTCATGGCGGATCCTTCAGCGCAAGCCCAGGCCGCGCGCGATCATGCCGCGCAGGATGTCGCGGGTGCCGCCGCGCAGCGAGTAGCTGGGTGCCACCTGGGTCACATGGGCCAGCGTGCGCATCAGCTCGGCGGGGACCTCGGTGTTGTCGGGGCGCGAGGCCAGGTCATCGGCCAACAGCGCCGGGATTGCCTGCTCCACGCCGGTGCCCAGGTCCTTCACCAGTGCCGCTTCCACCACCGGGCTCTCGCCCGCGGCCAGCCTGGCGGTGACGGCGATCGACATCGCGCGCAGCGGTGCCAGCTGCGCCGTGATGCGCCCGGCCAGCGCCAGGGCCGCCTCGCTGCGGCCGGCCGGGGTGCGCACCCAGTGCAGCCATTCGTCGAACAGCACGATGCTGGAGTACAGCCGCTCGGGGCCGCTGCGCTCGTAGGCCAGCTCGGCCGTCACCTGGGCCCAGCCCTGGCCCTCGGTGCCGATCAGCGCATCGGCGGCCAGCGCCACGTCGTCGAAGAACACCTCGCAGAAGTGCCGGTCGCCCGCCAGGTCGGTGATCGGCCGCACGGTCACGCCGGGCAGGTCGAGGTCGACGATCAGCTGCGACAGGCCGGCATGGCGGTCTTCCGGCGCGCCCGAGGTGCGCACCAGCGCGATCATGAAGTGCGACTGGTGCGCCTGCGTGGTCCAGATCTTCTGGCCCGACAGGCGCCAGCTGCCATCGGCCTGGCGCGTGGCGCGGGTGCGCACGCTGGCCAGATCGGAGCCGGCGCCGGGCTCGCTCATGCCGATGCAGAAGAAGGCCTCGCCGCGGCAGATGGGCGGCAGGTAGCGCTGCTTCTGGGCCTCGGTGCCGTATTTCAGGATCAGCGGGCCGCTTTGCCGGTCGGCGATCCAGTGCGCACCCACCGGGGCGCCGGCGTTGAGCAGTTCCTCCACCAGCACATAGCGGGCAAAGGGGCTGCGGCCGCCGCCGCCATAGGCCGTGGGCAGGGTCAGGCCCAGCCAGCCGCGCGCGGCCAGCGCCTGGCTGAAGGCGGCGTCATGCCCGCTCCACGAGCGTGCACGCTGCGCGGCCGGCAGGCCCTGCAGCTGCCCGGCCAGAAAGGCGCGCACCGGGGCGCGCAGCGCCTCGTCCTCGGGCGGAACAGGCGTGAGGCTCAGGCTGTCGAGGCGGTTCATGGCGGGCCAGTGTGGCCCGTTTGGCCGCGCCCGCGGTCACCAAGGTGTCAGGGCCCGGGAAGGCCCCGACGCGTGCGCGCGGCCGCGGGGCCGCCGGCCCTCACCGCGGGATCATGAAGGTGCTCTTCTCGCGCAGCGTGCGTGCGGCCTCGTCGTCATGCGTCAGGCGCTCGATCGTGAAGTGGATCTCGTGGGCGCCGGCCTTCTGGCTGTGCACCGTCTGCGGCGGCACGCGCAGGGCCAGGGTCAGCCAGCGCGCCTCGGCCGGGCCCAGGCTCAGCGGCGCGGACTCGGCGGCCACCAGGCCGGGCAGTTCGGTCTCCGGGCCCAGCGCCGCGGTGGGCGGGGGCAGCGGCGTGCTGTCGTCGATCCAGTGCAGCACGGGCCCGGTCGCCGCCTTACTGGCCGCCCAGCTGCAGCCAGAGGAAGCTGTACTCCAGCGCCATCATCTGCGACTTCTGCCCGTTGTCGGCCGCGCCGCCATGGCCGCCTTCGACGTTCTCCCAGTACAGCAGCGGGTGGCCCTGTTCGCGC
>CAYPDO010000492.1:0-3855 GCA_964409495.1 uncultured Bordetella sp. | reverse complement strand
GCGCATCGACTACGCGTATGACGACCTGTACTACCTGGAGCGGGCCTGCCAGGCGAAGGTGCTGGCCTTGTCGACTGGGCTGGGTTTGGCGCCGGTGGATGCGGGGTTGGCGGCGACGGTGGCGGGGCAGGTGCAGGGGGAGAGGGAGCAGTCGGTTTTGTTTTTTGAGGCTTTGAGGCGGGTGATATAGATAGCCAAATGAATAAATTTCAACTAGATTGGGTTGGATATCGCTATGGAGTGCAGTAATTTTTCGCGAAGTACGTCAGTAACGAGGAGTAGAGCAAAGGGAATAGGGACCGTCAACCTTCAATACATCCAACATGTCATAGAAAGAGATATCTATACTCCATGAGCCAAGGGCATAGGCGCTTACTTGGTAGGGTTCGAACAGGAAGGTGAAATGGTCTGGCCCGACAGTGAAAGCCGAAAAGTTTTCAAGTTCGGGGCCAGCGCCGCTGGTGAACCATTTCATCTGTTCGTCATCGGGTCTGTCGCCGACGCGCAGGAAGTACTCTCGTGAAAGCTGCTTGATGCACAGTTCGCTCAATAGCTTAGTTGCAGCGGAAGTTTCATGAAAGAAGTCTTGAAGATAAATTCTATGCAATCGCTCAAGAAGGCAGAAATTATACGTTTCAAAGTGAGAATTGGGATGAGCTGCACCGGCACCATACCAGCCTACTTCATAAACCAAGCAGAGCAGTGAACTTGTTGCATGCACCACCCCAAAATTGTCCCAGCGACCATTGGTTGCGAAGAAACCGTCTTGCTCCGGGAAGAGTTCTGGAGACTGATCCCACGGGTTTTGCCGTTTTTCGATAAGAACCTTAGCTGCGCGTCCGGCAAAGAGGCTCGAGAGTTCTACAGCATCCTTAGCGCGTTCCGTGGATTCAAATCGAGGAAACTCAATTTTTATATCGTGTCCAGGCGCACCCTGCCACTGATCTTCTAGCCTTTCAGTGAAGATGCGAAACGGTCCGGAGGAGACCCCCTTCTCAAGTTCTATCGACTGCTGTTTAGCGGCCACCCTAAGTGCAGCTGCAACTTGCTCCCAAGCGCCAGGAGTATTCAGGTCCACGTACTGCAATCGGCCAGATATTTGGCTGGGTACCTCGCAGGGCTCAAGGAGCAAAGGAATGACGTATATGTCAGTCGGTTGTCTGTAGCGGAGACGCTCGATTGCTTGGTTCGCCTCGCGCTGAACAAACCCTCGCTTGTTAACGCTCTGGCTACTGAGCAGTAATACAACCACGTTTGCGTCACTCAGCGCCTTCTCGATCTCAGCTTCCCAGTTCTGACCGGGCAGGAGGTGCTTGACGTCCATCCATGGCGAGGTACCTTCCTCCGAAAGACGGTCGTAGTACTTGAGCGCTTGATCTCTGTCTTCCTTCGCATAGCTCACAAAGACTTTAAGTGACACTTTTTGCAACCTCCGGTCGGATCAAGAATTTTAGTCATGACCCAAGGGTTTTTAACGAACTATCTGCATCGAATCCTGTAACAGGCGATGCAAGTTCACCTTGATACCTATTACTTTTCTAAAATGCAGTCCGCACACTGAAAAATACGCGCCACCAACATGGGGTGATGCGCAGGTATCAATTTTCAGTTCGGCGAGCGATCGGGTTCACGCGAAACCCAATCGATAAGCGAATCGATAGCAAATCGCCCACCGCCAACGTCGTCGCGGTTGAAATATGCGGCCAAAGCCAAGGCGTGACCGTCGGAGTCACGCACCACCCCCGCCAACGCCACCACATTCCTCAACGTCCCCGTCTTCAACCGCGCCACCCCCTTGGCCGGGCTGTCGGTCAAGCGCCTCCGCATCGTCCCGTCCTCCCCCGCCACTGGCAAACTCATCAGCAGTTCATTCGCCCGCCGGCCTGAAAGCGCCACCTGCAGCGCCTGGGCCATCTGCGTGGCGCTGATGCGCTCGCTGCGGCTCAGGCCTGAGCCGTTGTCCATCACCAGGCCGGTGTCGTCAATGCCGTGATCCCTGAACCAGGCGTGCACCCGCTGGGCCGCACGCTCTGCGGTGGTGAGGGGGGCGGCACCCGGCGCGGGCGGCGCATCGCCCGGCCTGGGCAGGCCGAGTGACAGGTACAGCAGGCGCGCAAAGGCGTTGTCGCTGCGCTTGTTCATCGTGCGCAGCAGTTCGCCCCAGGGGTGGGCCACGCGGCGGAAGATCAGGCGGGCTTCGGGCGATTGGGATGCGGCGGCATCCTGCGCCGTGCCCTCGCGCACACGGCCGCGCCAGGTGCCGCCCAGGCTTTCCCACACCAGGCGCAGCTGCGCCTCGGCCAGGCGGTTGCGTTCCATCAGCTGCAGTTGCGGCGCCACCTTGCAGCCGCGGGGAAAGCCGCCTTGCAGGTGCACGCGCACGCTGCCGTCGGGCTGCGGCGTGGCCTCGGGTGTGCGCCAGCCGTGTTCGTCCCATTCGCGGCAGGGGGCGTCGATGGGTTGCAGCGCGGTGCTGTCCAGCGTGATGCCGGGCAGGGGTGGGTCGAGCCGGGCCGATACCGTGGCTTGCGGGCCGGTGCCGGCCTCGATCACCAGGCCGGCCAGGCTGCCGTTGAGGTTCAGCGCGTCGGGGATGACGTTGTAGGCGAACTCGGGCGTCTCGTCGAAGGGCGGCAGGCCGATGTCGGGGCGCGGCGGGTTGAACAGAGTGCGGTCGAGCACGATGTCGCCGGCGATCTCGCGCACGCCGCTCACTTGGCCATTTGGGCCGTTCGATCCCCAGCGCAGGGCCGAGAGCAGTTGCCACAGCTCGGGCAGGCCCAGTTCGGGGTCGGCGCCGCCGCGCAGCACCAGGTCGCCTTGCAGCACCTCGCCCTGCTGGGGTGCGGCGGTTCGCAGCTCGGTGAAGCCGCGGTGCTCGGGGCCCAGCACGTCCAGCGCCACGATGCTGGTGATCAGCTTCATCGCCGAGCCGGGCTGCATCAGCCGGTCTGCATTGACGCTCAGCAGCGGCGGGCCGAGGGTGGCGCGGTCCAGCTTCTGGCCGGGCCAGGGGGCGGGCACCACCAACACCGACAGGCTGTCGGCCGGCAGGCCGGCTTCGGCCAGCGCGGCCAGCACCGGCGGCGGCAGCTGGGTGAGCGTGGCGCGCTGCGGCGTGGCGCAGCCTGAGAGCACCAGCGCCAGGCCCAGGGCCAGCGTGGTGATAGCGGACAGGGTGAGCGTGCGCGGGCGTTGGGGCATGGGGCGTGTGGCGATGCGCTGGGCCAAGGCGGGGTCGATTGTGAGTTCGCTCATGCGCCCTGCTCCACCGTGGCGGCTGGCTTGCGCACAAAGCCCTGCGCCGCCGCCAGCAGCGCCTGCGTGGCCGGGGCCTGCACGCGGCGGGCGGCGAGATCCTGCGCAGTCAGCTGCTCCACGATGCGACCACGCTCCATCACCAGCAGGCGCTGGCACAGGTGCGTCACCACGGCCAGGTCGTGGCTCACCATCAGGTAACTCAAGCGCCGGCGCTGGCGCAGGCTGTCCAGCAGGTTCAGTACCTCGGCCTGCACCGAGGCATCCAGTGCCGAGGTGGGTTCGTCCAGCAGCAGAACGCGCGGCTCCAGGATCAGCGCGCGGGCAATGGCCACGCGCTGGCGCTGGCCGCCCGACAGTTGATGCGGGTAGCGGAAGCGGAAGCCGTCGCTCAATCCCACTTCATCCAGCGCGCGGGCGATGCGCGCCTCGGCATCGGGCACGCCGTGGATCGCCAGCGGTTCGGCCAACTGGCGGTCCACGGTCTGGCGTGGGTGCAGGGATCCGAACGGATCCTGGAACACCATCTGCACGCAGCGGCGAAAGGCCAGGCTGCCGGGGCTGGGCAGTGCGGTGGTGGCGCCCTCGCCTTCGGCA
>CAYPDO010000491.1:0-3858 GCA_964409495.1 uncultured Bordetella sp. | reverse complement strand
GGCCTGGCGCTCGGCGCACGCGCCGACACCTTCATGGGCCTGTCGGGCCTGGGCGACCTGGTGCTCACCGCCACCGGTGACTTGTCGCGCAACCGCCGGGTGGGCCTGCTGCTGGCCGAAGGACGCGCGCTGCCAGACATCCTGGCGCAACTGGGCCATGTGGCCGAGGGCGTGTACACGGCGGCCACGCTGCAGCAGCGCGCCGGCGCCCTGGGGGTGGACATGCCGATCACCGATGCCGTGGTGGCGGTGCTGCAGGGTCGCAGCACGCCGGCCCAGGCGCTGCGCGAACTGATGCGGCGCGAGGCGCGCGCCGAGGTGGCGCACGGCAGCCCCTCGGCCGATGGGCACATCGGACCGTCGCCCGAGGGGCGGGCGGGCCGGCCTGGGAGCGGCCCGGCGCTGCGCCCGCCTTTGCCTTGACTCAGGCGCCGCCGGCGTAGGCTTGCTGGCGCCAGGCCTCGAACACCACCACCGCCACGCTGTTGCTGAGGTTCAGGCTGCGCTGGCCCGGCCGCATCGGCAGGCGCACCCGGTGCGCGCCGTCAAAGTCCTCGCGAACGGCGTCGGGCAGGCCGGCCGATTCACTGCCGAACACGAGCCAGTCGCCCGGCAGCCAGCCCTGGCGCGAGGCTTCGGCGAAGGGCAGCGCGCCGCGGGTGGTGAAGGCGAACATGCGCCCGCCCAGCGCCGCCTGCGCAGCGCGCAGTGCGGCCCAGTCGGCATGGCGCTGCACGGCGGCGTACTCGTGGTAATCCAGCCCGGCGCGGCGCAGCAACTTGTCGTCCATCGAGAAGCCCAGCGGCTCCACCAGGTGCAGGCTGCAGCCGGTGTTGGCCGCCAGGCGGATCACGTTGCCGGTGTTGGGCGGGATCTCCGGCTGCACAAGGACGATGTGGAACATGGGCTGTGATTCTCGCGTGACGGCGGCCTGGGGCTCAGCTCATGCCATCGGGTGAGGGCGTGCGCGCCACCACCCACAGCTGAACGCCGGCCGCTCCGGCATCGTGCAAGGCCTGCGCCGCCGCCTGGGCCGTGGCGCCGGTGGTCAGCACATCGTCCACCAGGGCCACCTGGCGGCCACGCAGGCCGGCGGCGCCGGTGGGTGTCACCCACATCGCCGCGCGCAGGTTGTGCAGGCGTTCGGCGCGGCCGGCGCCCACCTGATGCGGCGTGTCGCGCAGGCGCAGCAGCCAGTCGGCACGCGCCGGCAAGCCGCGGCGCACGGCCAGCCGGCGCGCCAGCTCCCAGGCCTGGTTGTAGCCGCGCTCGGCCAGGCGTGCGGGCGACAGCGGCACCGGCAGCACCAGCTCGGCGACGGGCAGCCGGGCATGGCCCGCGATGGCGGCATCGACCAGCCCGGCCAGCGCCGCCACCCGCTCGGGCTGCTGGCGGAACTTGAAGTCGCCGATCAGCCGGTCCCATGGGAAGCCGTAGTCCGCGCCGGTGGCCGTGGCGGCGAAGGCGGGCGGGTGCTGAAGGCAGCGCGCGCACAGGTCGCCGTGCACCGTGGGCAGGGCGCACACCGGACAGCGCGGCCGGCTCGGGGCGAAGCGCTGCAGGCAGGGCTGGCACAGGCTGTCGCGGTTCCAGATGCCGCACAGGGCACAGGGGCGCGGCAGGTGCAGCCATGGCGGCCAGCCCTGGCGCAGGCCATGCAAGGTCTTGCCGAGCAGGCCCGGGGCGGACGACATCGCCTCAATATACTGCGCGCCCATGCCCGACCCGAGCCCGCCGCAGCCCCTCGTCGATGCGCAGGCGCTGGCCCGGCAGCTCGACCGGCTAGCGCGCGCCGAGGCGCCGCCCTGGCTGCACCAGGAGGCTGCGCGGCGCATGGCCGAGCGCCTGGTCGTCATCCGCGACGCGCCCGCGCAATGGCTGGATTGGTGGGGCTGGCTGGGTGCCGGTGCGCAGCCGGTGCAGGCCGTATGGCCGCAGGCCGAGCGCCGCATCGTCGAGCCCACGCCGGCCCTGGCGGCCCGCAGCCGCGCCGATCTGCAGGCGCCGTGGTGGGCCTGGCGCCGACGCCAGGCTCTGGCCCAGGCGGTGCTGGACGAGGCCGCCGTGCCGCCAGCCCAGGCGCAGATGCTGTGGGCCAACCTGATGCTGCATGCCGCGCCCGACCCGGTCGCCATGATGTCGCGCTGGCATGCGGCGCTGGCGGTGGGTGGCTTCCTGATGTTCAGTACCTTCGGGCCCGACACCTGGCGCGAGCTGCGGGCGGTGTATGCCGAGGCCGGCTGGCCGGCGCCGCACCCACCCTTCACCGACATGCACGACATCGGTGACCAGCTGGTGCACGCCGGTTTCGCCGATCCGGTGATGGACCAGGAAACGCTGCGCCTGCACTGGTCGTCGCCCGAGGCCCTGCTGGCTGAGTTGCGCAGCCTGGGTGGCCACCTGGGCACGGCGCGCCTGCCGGGTCTGCGCACGCCGCGTTGGCGCCAGCGCCTGCACGCGGCGCTGTCCGCGCGGGCCGACGCCCAGGGCCGCATCGGCCTCACCGTCGAGCTGGTGTATGGCCATGCCTTCAAGGCCGCGCCGCGTGTGCGGCCGGGCGACCCGGTCACGGTCTCGCTCGACAGCGTGCGCGCCACGCTGAAGCAGCCCCGACCGGGACGCTGAGGTGGCGGTGCCTGCGCAATGCCGTCGCGCAGGCGCCAGCCGCACTGGATCACTCAGCTAGAATTCAGCATTGATCTGGCGCAGATGTGGTGGCCTTGATGAGGGTCGTGACCATCCGGCTTGTCCTGGATCAAGTTGCAGACGTGCCTTGGGTGTGGTCCGCATGAGCCGGACCACGATGACGCAGCCTTCCGTACCCTCAACGCCATGACCGCCGCCTTTGCTCCCAGCCCCTGGCCTGCGCCTTCTGCGCCGAGGCGAATGGCGGGTTGGCGCTTCGCGCAGCGGCTTGAGGCGCCGGCCGGCTGGTGTTTCGATTTGAGACGCAATGTCTCGATCTCCCCTCGTCAGTTGATCGCTGCCTACCTGTTGTTGTGCTCGGTTTCACTGCTGGTGGCAGGTGGCTTCTGGTGGCATGGTGTCGGGTTGGTGGTGTTGTTCACGGGCATCGAGCTCGTGGCCGTCGGGGTGGCGCTGGTGGTGGTGGCGCGGCATGCGGGCGATCGCGAGACCGTCACGCTCAGCGGCCGCGAAGTGGCCGTCGAGCAGCATGTGGGCCCTGGTGTCGAGCGCATGTCGTTCCGCGCCGAATGGTTGAGGGTGGAGCCGGCGGCCGATGATGGTTCGCTGGTGGAGTTGTCCGGCGAAGGCCGCAGCGTGCGCATCGGGCGTCACGTGCGGCCAGAGCTGCGGGTGGAATTGGCACGGGAGCTGCGCCGCGCGCTGCATCTGATGCGTGCCACCGGCGAACGGGTTGTGGTTCACGAACAGCAGCGATGACAAAGATGACGAAGAACACGAGGTGGCAACGGATCGGTCAGGCCCTGACCGGTCTGCTCGCGGCAGCAGCCGCGCAAACGGCGCTGGCCGTCAACAGCCTGCCTGGCGGCCCGGCGGTGAACCAGCTTGACCTGCATCCGCCGGTCACCAAAATCGCCTCCGAGGTGCAGACCCTGCACTACGGCCTGCTGGTGGTGTGCGCGGCGATCTTCGTCGCGGTGTTCGGCGTGATGTTCTATTCGATCATCAAGCACCGCAAGTCGGTCGGCGCCAAGTCAGCCAACTTCCACGAGAGCGTGGCGGTCGAGATCGCCTGGACCATCGTGCCCTTCATCATCGTCACGGCCATGGGCCTGGCGGCCACCAAGACCGTGGTGGCCATGAAGGACACGAGCAATGCCGACCTCACGATCAAGGCCACCGGCTACCAGTGGAAGTGGGGCTACGACTACC
>CAYPDO010000490.1:2682-3869 GCA_964409495.1 uncultured Bordetella sp. | reverse complement strand
GGCGTTCGGCGGCTTCGCGCACGCGGCGCAGATCCAGTTCACCGCTGCTGCCGGCGTCCGCCGCCTCGCCGTCGGCGGGCGTCGCGGCGGCCGGCACGCTCAGGCCCAGATCCTGCGCCGTCACCCGGTTGCCGTCGGCCATGATCACCGCGCGGCGCACTGCGCTGAGCAGCTCGCGCACATTGCCGGGCCAGGGGTGCGCTTCGATCGCACGGGCCGCGTCCTCGCCCAGGCTCATCGCGCCGCGCTTGTTCTCCTGCGCAAAGCGGCGCAGAAAGGCATGCGCCAGCAGCACGGCGTCGCCGCTGCGCGCGCGCAGCGGCGGGATGTCGACCACGATCTCGGCCAGGCGGTAGAACAGGTCTTCGCGGAAGCGGCCTTCGGCGATCTGGCCCTTGAGGTTCTGGTGCGTCGCGCACACCACGCGCACATCCACCGCGATCTCCTGGCGGCCACCGATGCGCTCGATCTTGCGCTCCTGCAGAAACCGCAGCAGCTTGGCCTGCAGCGGCAGCGGCAGCTCGCCGATCTCGTCGAGCATCAGCGTGCCGCCGTTGGCGGTCTCGATCTTGCCGACGGTGGTCTTGGTGGCACCGGTGAAGGCGCCGCGCTCGTAGCCGAACAGTTCGCTTTCGAGCAGGTTCTCGGGGATGGCCGCGCAATTGATGGCCACGAACTTGCCCTTGCGCTTGCTGGCGTTGTGCAGGCCGGTGGCCAGCACCTCCTTGCCGGTGCCGCTTTCGCCCAGCAGCATCACCGTGGCATCGCTGGGCGCCACCTTCTCGATCATGCGGCCCACGCGCAGCATGTCGGGATCGCGCGTGATCAGGCCACCCAGCGTCTCGCTGGGCTGCACGGCCTGCAGGCGGCGGTTCTCGGCCTGCAGCTCGAACAGGCGGTAGGCACGTTCGATGGTCAGCGCCAGCAGTTCGGGCTCGAAGGGCTTGGCAAAAAAATCATAGGCGCCCAGCGAGATGGCGCGCAGCGCATTGGCGCGGTCGTTTTGGCCGGTGAGCACGATGACCTTCAGGTCGGCATCGGCCTCGAGCAGCTGGCTCAGCAGGCGAAAGCCCTCGCTGGTGCTGTCGGGGTCAGGCGGCAGGCCAAGGTCCATGGTGACCACCGCGGGGCGGTGGCGGCGGTAGGCGGCGAGTGCCGACTCGCGGTCGGCGGCGGTCACCACGTCG
>CAYPDO010000490.1:0-2672 GCA_964409495.1 uncultured Bordetella sp. | reverse complement strand
GAGCGACCACTTGATCTGCTTTTGCAGCGCGAGGTCGTCTTCAACCACCAGCAGCGGTCGGTCGGTGTCTTGGCTCATAGCTTGGCGGGGCCGGTGGGGGCGTGAAGATCGCTGCCGGTGCGCAGGTCAAACAGCGGCAGCAGCATGGTGACCAGGGTGCCGACGCCGGGCTCGCTCTTGACGTCGATCTGGCCGCCGAGCTCCTTGACGTACTGGAAGCTCTCGAAGGTGCCGATGCCCATGCCGCTGGCCTTGGTGGTGTTGAAGGGCCGGAACAGCCGGTTCTGCACAAACTCGGCACTCATGCCGGCGCCGGTGTCGCCCACTTCCACCACCGCCCGTCCGGCCGACTGGGCCAGCCGCAGCCACACCTTACCCGTGGACGGCGTGGCCTCGAAGGCATTCTGCACGACATGGCCCACCACCCGCTCCACGCGCTCGGGGTGGCCGCGGGTGGCAATGCGGTCAACGATGTCGAGATGCAGTTCGCGCCCGCGCTGCTGCGCGCTGTCCTGCAGGCGCTGGGCGATGGCCGCCAGGTCCACGCCGGCCTGGGTGCCGGTGGGGCGCTGGCCTTCGCGCAGCTGCAGCATCAGCTGGCGCATCTTCTCCACCGAGTTCTGCACCGTCTCCAGCATGTCGGCCTGGAACTCCGGGTTGTCGCGGTGGCGCTCGGCGTTTTTCAGCATCAGCGCCAGCTGGGTGACGATGTTCTTCAGGTCATGCACCACGAAGGCCGACATGCGGTTGAAGGCCTCGAACTTGCGCGCCTCCAGCAGTGCCTCGGTGGCGTGCATCTGCGCCAGGAAGGCAGCCGCCTGGCGCGCCGCGGTCTTGAGCAGGTCGCGCACCTCCCAGTTCAGTTCCACCGGCGCGCGTGGCCGGGTGAGCACAACGAAGCCGTTGAGCTCGTCGCCCACGATCAGCGGCACCACCACCCAGGCCTGCGGCAGGGCGCGCAGCCAGTCGGGCAGCACCGCCAGCGCATCGCGTTCGGTGGGGGCATGGCGGTCGGCGGCCAGGTTGAACAGCCACTCACGCTCGCGCATCAGCGTGCTGAAGGGCGAATCCAGCGGCTCGCGCGCATCGCTTTGCGGCAGGTTCCAGCTGGCGGCCAGCACGCAGCGGTCTTCGCCGATGACCTTCAGCCACAGGCCGCCGCCCTGGGCCTCGACCATGTCGGCCAGGCCGCGCACCACGGTGACGCCCACCTGCTGCGGCTCGGCGCAGCTGCTGAGCATGGCGGTGAAGCGCAACCACTCCTTGCGGTAGTCATACCGGTAGCGGAAGAAGTGCTTGCCGACGAACACCCGCATGCGCGCGCGCATCGTGCCCGAGCCCAGCAACACGCCCAGCAGCACCAGCGCGGCAAACAGCAGCGCCACCTGCAGCGCCCCGCCCCAGCTGCCGCCAACCACGCGCACGTAATAGCCGGCGCCGGCCATCAGCAGCAGATAACCGCCGATCAGCAGCAGCGAGGCCGAATAAAAGGCCGCCGTCTGCGAGATCTCGATCTTGCTCAGCCAGCGCGCATGGCGGCGCGAGGCCACGAACAGCAGCGCCACCGCCACCGCATGGGCCAGGCCGCGCGCATCGGCCACGTCGAAGTCGAGCCGGCCGAACATCATCACCTGCGAGTACAGGTAGATGTCGTAGATGAACAGCCCGGCCAGCGCCAGGCACAGCGGCTTGGCGGCCCAGGTGGATTGCTCGGCCTGGTTGCGGAACACCTGCTCCACCAGCAGCAGGCCGGCCACGGCCCAGCCCAGGCGCAGCGCCGCCACCAGGCGCGAAGCGCGGTCCACGTCTTCGGGCAGCCAGGCCAGCCAGGCGTTTACGGCCACGCTGCAGATGGCCAGCGCCAGCAAGACGCGCCAACCCCAGTGGCGCCGCGCTGGCCCGCTGCCCGAATGCGGCAGCAGCCACAGCATGAAGGCCAGCCAGGCCACGTGGCGCAGGTCGTCCAGGCCCTCGGCCAGGTGCCAGCTCAGACGCTTGCTGGAATCGAGGTCGATCCAGGCCGCCATGCCCCAGGCCGCACTGGCCGCAATGGCTGCCAGATAGGCGCGCGAGGCCGGGCCGGGATTGGTGCGCAGCAGCCCGGTGCGCACCAGGTACAGCGCATACCCGCCATAGGCGGCAAGCGCCAGCAGATAGCCCAGCCGCAGCAAACCGTCAGAGGTGTCAAACATGCTCAGCGCTGGCTCGGCAGCGGGGGCGGCGGGCCTGTGCGCGGCGCGCCGGCAGCAGCGCGCGCAGCGGCCGCGTGCTCAGCGGGCGCCCTTGCCGGTGACCACCACGCCCACGGTCTCGAACAGGATCACCAGATCGAGCAGCAGGCTGTGGTTCTTCACGTAGTACAGGTCGTACTGCAGTTTTTCCTGCGAATCTTCGATCGTCGAGCCGTACTGGTAACGCACCTGGGCCCAGCCGGTGACACCGGGCTTGAGGCTGTGGCGCACCGCGTAATACGGGATCTCGTTGGTGAGCTGCTCGACGAAGAACGGCCGCTCGGGGCGCGGGCCCACCAGGCTCATGTCGCCGGCCAGCACGTTGAACAGCTGCGGCAGCTCGTCGATGCGCGTGCGGCGGATGAAATGGCCGACGCGGGTGACCCGGTCGTCGTTCTTGCTGGCCCAGCGTGGCTTGCCGTCTTTCTCGGCATCGGTGCG
>CAYPDO010000489.1:0-3878 GCA_964409495.1 uncultured Bordetella sp. | reverse complement strand
CTGCCCAAGATCTACGACGCCGCAGCGGTGGACGAACTGGTGCTGGTGAGCCAGGCCGATGCCGAGGACATGGCGCGCCGCCTGGCGCGCGAGGACGGCCTGTTTGCCGGCATCTCGGCGGCCGGCGCCTGCTGTGTTGCACTGCAGATTGCACAGCAGGTGCGCGACGCCACCATCGCCTTCGTGGTGTGCGACCGCGGCGAGCGCTACCTGTCCACCGGCGTGTTTCCGGCATGAGCGCGGGCTTTCGCTTCTGTCCGCCCTGCGGCACGCCGCTGCAGGCGATTGAGCAGTGGGAGGATGGCGGCCCCAAGACCCGCCTGCGCTGCCCGGCCTGCGGCTGGACGCACTGGAACAACCCCACGCCGGTGCTGGCGGCCATCATCGAATGTGCCGACCAGGGCGGCCGTGTGCTGCTGGCGCGCAATGCCGCGTGGAGCGGGCGCATGTTCGCGCTGATCACCGGCTTCATGGAGGCTGGCGAGTCGCCCGAGGCGGGCATCCGCCGCGAGGTGGCCGAAGAAACGGCACTGGAAGTGCTGGACCTGACGCTGGTGGGCGTCTACGACTTCCAGCGCATGAACCAGGTGATCATCGCCTACCACGCGCTGGCGCGCGGCGAGGTGCGGCTGTCGCCCGAACTGGCCGAATACAAGCTGTTCGAGCTGCCCGAGTTGCGCTGCTGGCGTGCCGGCACCGGCCAGGCGCTGGCCGACTGGTTGCGCAGTCGCGGGCTGGAGCCGCAGTTCATCGACTTTCCGCCGCGCGGCTGAGGTGCGCAGCGCGGCGCACCCGCAGGGGTATCGCCCGCGCTCCTAGAATTGCCGCTCCCCGCCACCGTCACGCCACCGCAGCGCCAGCCACCATGCAAGTCCCGAAGGAACTCGACACTCGCGGCCTGAACTGCCCCTTGCCCATCCTGAAGGCCAAGAAGGCGCTGGCCGAGCTGCAAAGCGGGGACCTGCTGAAGGTGGTGGCCACCGATCCGGGATCGGTGCGTGATTTCCAGGCGTTTTGCCGCCAGACCGGCAATGAACTGGTCGAGCAGACCAGCGCCGGCAGCGAGTTCGTTCACCTGCTGCGCCGCCGCTGATCCGGCAGGCGCCATGGCATCGCGGCCACGGCGCCACCGGCGCCGGCGATCAGAGGTCGAGCGCCTTCAGGAAGTCGCGGAAGCCTGGGCCCAATTGCGGGTGGGCCAGCGCCAGTTCGACGTTGGCTTCCAGGAAGCCTTCCTTGCTGCCGCAGTCGTAGCGCCGGCCGTCATAGCGGTAGGCGAACACCTTCTCGCGGCGCAGCAGCGCGGCGATGCCATCGGTGAGCTGGATCTCGCCACCCACGCCGCGCGGCTGGGTCTCGATCTCGCGGAACACGCCCGGCGTCAGGATGTAGCGGCCGGCCACCCCCAGGTTCGACGGGGCCGCCTCGGGCGCCGGCTTCTCGACGATGCGGTTCACGTCGACCAGCCGGTCATTGACATGCGTGCCGGCCACGATGCCGTAACGGCGGGTGTGCTCGGGCGGCACTTCCTGCACCGCCAGGATCGACACGCGCCACTCGGCGAACTGGTCGACCATCTGCTTGAGCACCGGCGGCTTGCCGACCATCAGGTCGTCGGCCAGCAGCACCGCGAAAGGCTCGTTGCCGACCAGTCGCTGACCGCACAGCACCGCATGGCCCAGGCCCAGCGCCTGGGCCTGGCGCACGTAGATGCACTCCATGTCATGGGGCTTGACACTGCGGACCACATCGAGCAATTCGGCTTTACCCGCTTGTTCAAGGGCTACCTCGAGCTCGAAGGTCATGTCAAAGTGATCTTCGATAGGGCGCTTGTGCCGGCCGGTGACGAAGATCATCTCGCGCACGCCCGCCGCGTAGGCTTCTTCCACGGCGTACTGGATCAGCGGCTTGTCCACCACCGGCAGCATTTCCTTGGGTTGCGCTTTGGTGGCTGGCAGGAAACGGGTACCAAGACCTGCCACCGGGAAGATTGCCTTTTTGACCAGCATAAGAACAGCAGAGTTGTCGTGTGGGATTCGAATGATTCTGGCATGCCGTCGATGACGGCTGCCTCCCAAGTCGTCACGGAAGTGGGGGGCACGTGATCCTCGTCGTCGAGCCGATCGACCCAGGGGTCATGCAGTGGCTGGTGGCCCGCCATCCGGTGCGCTATGCACCTGACCTGGCGCGCGATCCGCGTGCACTGCGCCAGGCCCTGCCGCAGGTGCGCGCACTCATCGTGCCGCCCACCGTGGCCGTGGATGTCGAGGCGCTGGAACAGGCGCCGCTGCTCAAGGCCGTGGGGCGCTTGTCGGCCGGCGTGGAGAACCTGGATGCCGAGGCCTGCGCACGCGCCGGCGTGGAGGTGATCCGCCCGACCGATGCCACCGCCCAGGCCGAGGCCGAGTTCATGATCGGCGCGCTGCTGCAGATGCTGCGCCGTGTGCCGGTGGTCAATGCCGAGGGGCTGCTGGTGGGTCGCGAGCTGGGCGGCGCCACCGTGGGCCTGATCGGCATGGCCCCGGCGGCCGAACCGCTGGCGCGCCTGCTTGAAGCCTTTGGCGCGCATGTGATCGGCTACGACCCCACGTTGCATGCCAATGATCCGGCCTGGCCGGCGCTGCGTGTCGAGCCGGTGAGCCTGCGCGAGCTGATGGAAGAGAGCGACTGCGTGGCGGTGATGCTGAGCTACTTCTCGCGCTACCACCGGCTGCTGGGCGAGCGCTACCTGGCCTTCTGCAAGCCCAACCAGGTGCTGGTGAGCCTGGCCGCATCCAGCCTGTTCGACGAGACCACGCTGGCCGATGTGCTGGGCACCGGCCGCATGGCGGCGGCCTGGTTCGACAGCATGGAGCCGCAGATGCTGGAGGCCGGCCGGCCGCTGCACCAGATCGACACGCTGCAGGTCACGCCGCGCGTGGCCAGCACCACGCGCGAATCACGCGTGCGCGCGGCCTGGGACGTGGCCAAGCGCATCGACACCGCGCTGTCTCTGCCGCCGGCGCCGATCGGGTACTGAGGGCACCCGGTCTCGCGGGTACGCGAGCCCACCCGCCGGGCGGGCTGAGCCCGGACACAAGGCGTCCTGAGGACGGTTTGTGCCTGGTGAAGCGGTCAGCCATGCAGGGCTGACCGTGGGGAAGGCCGGCTTGGGGCGGCCCGGCGCTCGGCCCGCTGAGGGCCCCCGGTCTCGCTAACTCTCAGCCCAGCCGGGCCAGCTGCTCGCGCAGTCGCGCCAGCGTGCTGTGGAAGTCGGCCAGGCGGCCGCGTTCCTGTTCCACCACGGCCGCCGGCGCGCGGGCCACGAAGCTCTCGTTGCCCAGCTTGGCCTCGGCCTTGGAGATCTCGCCTTCGATGCGGGCGGCCTCCTTGCCCAGGCGCGCCTGCTCGGCCGCCACATCGATCTCCACCTTCAGCGCCAGGCGCAGGTTGCCCTGCACGGCCACCGGGGCCAGGGCGCTGGCGGCGGCAAAGGCCGCCTCGTCGGTGAACACCTGCACCTCGGCCAGCTTGGCCAGGGCCTTGAGCAGCGGCGCGGCGGCCTGGGCGAAGTCGGCGTCGGCCGGCGCGCAGGCCAGCAGCAGCGGCACGCGCTCGGCCGGCGACAGGCCCATCTCGCCACGCAGGCTGCGGCAGCTGTCCACCAGGGCCTTCAGGCGCTGCATCCAGGCATCGCTGGCCGCATCGATCTTGTCCAGCTGGGCCAGCGGGTAGCTGGCGCTGGCGATGCTGTCATGCGTCTTGCGGCCGGCCACCGGGGCCACGGCCTCCCACAGCTCGGCGGTGATGAAGGGCGCGACTGGGTGCAGCAGGCGCAGCACCGTCTCCAGCGTGCGGATCAGCGTGCGGCGCGTGGCGCGCTGCTCGGCCTCGCTGCC
>CAYPDO010000488.1:0-3887 GCA_964409495.1 uncultured Bordetella sp. | reverse complement strand
GGCGTCGCTGTCCAGCGTGCCCACCAGGCGGCCGGCGCAGGTGCTGGGCAGGGCGTGGGCGGCGTCTTCCACCACCTTCAGGCCGTGCTTCCTGGCGATGGCCAGAATGGCCGGCATGTCGGCGGCCAGGCCGGCGTAGTGCACCGGCATGATCGCCTTGGTGCGCGGGGTGATCGCCGCCTCGATCAGCGCCGGGTCGATGTTCAGCGTGACCGGGTCGATGTCCACCAGCTTCACGTCGGCGCCGAGGTAGCGCACCACCTCGGCGGTGGCGGTGAAGGTGTGGGTGGTGGTGATCACCTCGTCGCCCGGACCGATGCCGATGGCTTCCAGCGCCAGGTGCAGGCCGGCGGTGGCCGAGTTGACGGCAATGCAGTGCAGGCCGGCAGGATCTTCACCGCTGCCCTCGGCCAGGAAGGCGGCGAAGTCGTCTTCGAAGCGCCTGGCCTTGGGGCCGGTGGTCACCCAGCCGCTGCGCAGGGTGTCCACCACCTCGGCGATTTCGTCTTCCCCGATCTCGGGCAGGGCAAAGGGCAGGAAGGGCCGTTGTTCTTGTGGGTCGCTCATGGTGCAGGTTTCTCGATCCAGGCCAGCACATGCGTGCGCAGCACCGGCAGGGCATTGAACAGGGAATACAGGCTGGGGTGCAGCGGGCACAGCAGGCGCGCCAGCGGTGGCGCCAGCGTCACGCGGCGGTGGGTGATGCGGGCCTTGGGGAACAGGCGCTGCACGCGCGCCAGCGGCACGCCGCGCACATCGGGGTTGCGTGGGTTGTTGACGGTGAAGTCGTACCACAGCACGCCGCCGCCGGGCGCCAGCCAGCGCCACATGGCCTCGGCCAGCTGCTGCTGGAAGGCCTCGTCCAGCAGCGAGCTGAACACGGTGCTCTGCAGCACGATGTCCAGGCTGCCGGGGGCGATGGCCAGCGTGCTGGCATCGCCTCCGTGCAGGGCCACGGCCGGCGGCAAGACGGCGCGGGCCTGGGCCAGGCGCTCGGGCAGCAGCTCGGCGCCGGCCAGTTGCTGCGGTGCAAAGCCCAGGCGCAGCAGCTCCAGCAGGTTGCCGCCGGCGCCGCAGCCCACCTCCAGCACGCGCAGGCGCGGCAGGTCGGTCAGGCCGGCCTGCACCAGCAGGCGCAGCATCGCGCGCTGGCGCTCGTGCACCATCTGCCACACCTCGGGGCGCAGCAGGCTGTAGCGGTCGGCCGGCAGGCCGGCGCGGCGGGCGTAGCGGGCGGCCACGGCGGCGGTTTCACGGCGGGCGTCCGGGGTATCAGCGCTCATCGGCCTGCTCCGCGTGCGCCCGCCACGGCGTCCAGAAAGCGCTGCGCCAGCACCGGGTAGGTGTGGTGGGCCAGCACGAAGGCGCGGCCGCGCTTGCCCATTGCACGGCGCGCATCGGCGCCCAGCGCCGCCAGCTGGCGCAGGCCGCGGGCCACGGCGTCGGGGTCTTGCGGCGGCACGGTCAGGCCGCAGCCGCTCTCGGCCACCGGGTCGTTGCCGGCCTCCACGCTGTGCAGCACGGCGCAGCGGGCCATCATGTAGTCCATCAGCTTGTTGGGCGCGATGCCGAAGCGGTAGATGGGCACACGCTGCCAGCCGATGTAGGCGATGTCCACCGCCGCCAGCATGGCCGGCACCTGGGCCTTGGGGATGGGCGGCAGCATCGTGACGTTCTTCAAGCCTTCATCGGCCACACGCTGGGCCAGGCGCGCGCGCTCGTGGCCGTCGCCCACCATCACGATGGCGATGGGCTCGCCCTGCAGCTGCCGGGCGGCATCCAGCAGCACATCCAGCGCATTGGGCAGGCCCATCGATCCGGCATAGCCCACCACGCTGCGGCTGGCCGCGCGCTGGGTGGCGATGGCCTGGGCCACATCGTCGCGCAAAGGCGGCGGCTGGCCCTGCCATTCGTCCAGCGTGATGCCGTTGGGCACGATGTGCAGCTTGTGCAGATCGAGTCCGCGGCTGGCCATGTAGCGGTGCACCTTGGGCAGCATGCTCACCACCACGTCGGCATCGCGGTAGGCGTCGTCCTCGGCCTTCTGCACCAGGCGGATGAAGGGGTGCTTCGGCGACATGCCCGACAGCTCGATCGGGCTCAGCGGCCACAGGTCATGCACCTCGAACACCAGCACCGCGCCGGCCCGGCGCGCGATGCGGCGTGCTACCCACATGTCCATCGGGTAGGTGCTGCTGGCGATCACCACGTCGGGCTTGAACTCAGCAGCCAGGCGCGGCGTGTCACGCCACAGCTGCGCCAGGAAGCGCCAGATGTTCTTCACCCGGCCCAGGCCGTTGCCCTGGTAGGGCGGCGTGGGCAGCCAGCGGTAGGCAATGCCGTCGATCAGCTCGTCGGTGACGCGGCCGCCGGTGTGCGGCTGGCGGGCGCGCACGTGCGAGAAATCGGCCGCCACGATCTGCACGCGATGGCCGGCGCGCACCCACTCGCGCGCCAGGTAGTACGGGCGGTACTCCATGCCGAGTGCCGGGCTGCCCGCGTAGTGGTTGAGGTAGAGGATGTTCACTTGCGCGGGCCCAGGCGGATGACAGCGTTGCTGGACTGCGCCTTGGCCACGGCCGCGGCCGCGGCATCGGCCACCGCGGCGGCACTGGCCGCGGCGGCCTCGGTATCGGCGGTGGTGACGTGCGGTGGCTCGGTGCGGCCTTGCAGCGGTGCGCGGATGCGGCCGCTGGGGTCGGCATCCAGCTCGCGCAGCCGCGCGAGGAAGCGCTCGACCCAGGGCGCGAACATGGCGTTGGCGGCCACCCAGTCGTGGTTGACCTGCCCGATGGCATCGCGGTTCTTCAGCAGCGGCTGCAGATCGGCCAGCGACACCATGCCGCCGCGCGGCAGGATCAGGCCGTTCTCGCCATGGCGCACCAGTTCGTGGTTGGCCGGCAGATCCGACAGGATCGGGATGCAGCCGTGGGCCATGGCCTCGAGCACCGACACTGCCACCGAGTCACTGGTGGGCAGGCTCAGGTACCAGCGCGCGCGGGTGTAGTGCGCCGCCTGCGTGGCGGCATCGAGCCGGCCCACGAACTTGATGCGCTCGCGCAGCTTGGCCTTCTCGGCCAGGCGCTCGAGTTCCGGGCGCAGCGAGCCGGTATTGGCCACCACCAGTTCGCTGCCGGGCCATTCCACCGCGATGGCGGCAAACACCGACAGCACACGCTGCGGCGCGTACACGCTCTCGAGCCCGCGGTTGGCAAAGAACACGTGGCTCACCTTGTGATCGGGTGCCGGCAGCTCGGGCAGGGTTTCCAGGCCGAACGGGAAGGTCATCACCTCGCCCGCCCCCAGCGCGCGCATGTGCCAGGCCATGTGCTCGGAATCGCTGGTGGTCAGCGCACAGGCCTTGAGCACCTGGCGTGTCACCCATCGCATCAGGCCGCCACGCGCCGGCGTGACCAGGATGTCGGAACCCCAGGCCGAGCCGGCCAGCTTGCCCGGTGCGCCCAGCCATTGCGTGGCCAGCCAGGCCAGCGTGCCATGCGAGGTCAGGTAGTGGGCATGAATCCAGTCGGCCTTCACGCGCTCGAGCCATTCGGTCAGGCGCGGCAGCAGCTTGAGCAGGCCGAAGTTGCCGCCGTCGAACTGCGGCGTGGTGCCCAGCGCCAGGCGCCGCGCCTCAGGCACCACGCCGTCGAAGCCGGGCAGGAAGCTGCGCGACGAGGCCACCCACAGCTCCACCTGCGGCTCGAGCGCGCGCGCCCACTTCAGCAGGTGCGGGCTCTCGCCATCGCCGAACAGCACCAGCCTCATGGCGCGCGCTCCGTGGGGGCCGCGCCGGGCGCCGGCAGCTCGCCGGCCCAGGCGGCGTGGTGAGCGGCCACGGCCGGGTGCACGGCCAGCCAGCGCGCATCGCCCGTGCGGCTGTCGCC
>CAYPDO010000487.1:0-3916 GCA_964409495.1 uncultured Bordetella sp. | reverse complement strand
ACTGGCTGCCCGAGGCGCGCAAACGCAAGTACAACTGGGACCGGCGCTCGCAGGTGCTGGTCAAGAAACTGGCCTGATCGGCCCACTGATAACCCCGCTAGGAGATTCCCCAATGGCACGCACCGTGCAATGCATCTACCTGAAGAAGGAAGCCGACGGGCTCGACTTTGCCCCCTATCCCGGCGAATTGGGCAAGCGCATCTATGACGGCATCAGCAAGGAAGCCTGGGCACTGTGGCTGCGCCACCAGACCATGCTGGTCAATGAAAATCGCCTGAATCTCGCCGACCAGCGCGCGCGTCAGTATCTGGCCCGCCAGATGGAACAGTTTTTCTTCGGCGGCGGAGTCGATCAACCCACCGGTTATGTGCCGCCCGCAGCCTGAGCCAGGGCCCGACATTTGCAAAGAAACTGTTTCACATTGATGGACACCGATTGAATCTGCGAGAATCGCTCACCGCGCCGCGTGGCGGGTACCATGCAGCGGTATTGATTTCCACCCGGATCCATCGGAGAACAGAATGTCGTCCTTGCAAGAACTGCTGGCGCAGCGCGCCGAAATCGAAAAGAAGATCGCCGACGCCCAGCGCGAAGAGCGTTCCACGGCGATTGCCAAGGTCAGGGCCCTGATGGCCGAACATGGTTTGACGGCGGCCGATCTGGCCGGCAAGGCACCCACGGTGCGCGCCGCCGCCACGCCAGGCCCCAAGGCCGGCGGCAAGGTGGCACCGAAGTTCCGCAACGGCGCCACCGGTGAAACCTGGTCCGGCCGTGGCCTGCAGCCCAAGTGGCTGAAGGCCGCGCTGGCCTCGGGCGCCAAGCTCGAGGATTTCGCGATCTCGAACTGATCGCCTGTCGCCCGGCCGAGCTTTGGCGCCGGGCTCCGCTACCCTGAGGGCGTGACCGCGGCGCCACGCCCTCGCCGCTCCGCCCGAGACCCGACTTGAACTCCGCCGCGCCCGAGCCGTCCACGTCGTCCCCACGCTGGACGGGCTGGGCGCTGCGTGCGGCGGCGGTCTTGGCAGCCTATCTGGTGGCCGGCCGCATCGGGCTGGCGCTGACCGGCCTGTCGCCCTTCATCAGCGCCTTCTGGCCGGCCGCCGGCCTGGCGCTGGCCGTGCTGGTGCGCGGCGGCAACCTCTACCTGCCCGCGCTGGCGCTGGGCGCCTGCCTGGTGGCCATGTCGGCCGGCGCCCCGTGGTGGCTGGCTGCGCTGCTGGCACTCGGCAACACCGGCGGGCCCTGGCTGGCCGCGCGCTGGATGCACCGCAACGGCTTCAACCCGCGCCTCGAGCAGCGCCGTGACCTGGCCCTGCTGATGCTGGCCGGCGTACTGGGCGGCACCGTGGTGTCGGCGGCCAATGGTGCCGCCTGGCTGGCGCTGGCCGGCCGCATCCCGATGCTTGAGCTGCCGCGCGCCGGCCTGCTGTGGTGGGCTGGCGATGCCATGGGCGTGGTGGTGGCCGGCGTGCCCTTGCTCACGCTGGGCCGCCGCAGCCTGGAGCGCGCGCTGGCGCCGGGGCGCCGCGGTGGCACGCTGAGCCTGCTGGGCCTGGCGCTGCTGGTCAGCGGTGTGGCCTTTGCGCTGCCGGCGCGCCAGGCGGTCACGGGCCTGTCGCTGCTGCTGCTGCCGCCGGTGCTGCTGTGCTGGCTGGCCATGCGCGCCGGCCTGGGGGCGGCCTCGGCCGCGGTGCTGCTGCTGGCGCTGGGCCTGCTGGGTGGCACGGCCGCCGGCCTGGGGCCGTTTGCCGCGCTGCCGCCCACCCAGGGGCTGCTGCTGCTGTGGATGCTGATTGCCGCCATGTCGGCGCTGGTGCTGCTGCCGCATGTGCAGCTGGGTGAACTGGCGCGGCTGGAAGAGCGCTGGCAGCTGGCGCTGGATGGCTCCGACCTGGGCGTGGCCGACTGGAACCTGCGCACCGGCGCCAGCTTCAGCTCGCCACGCTGGCGCGCGCTGATGGCCGATCCTTCCGGCGCCCAGACCGCCACCCTCGAACGCTGGCTCAGCCAGGTGCACGCCGAAGACCGCGATGCACTCAAGAGCGCGCTGGCGGCTGTCGACACCCCGGCCGGCGCCGGCTTGCGCCGCGAGGCCCGGGTGCGCGTGCGCGACGGCTGGTGCTGGTTCGACGTGCACGTGATCGTGGCCGAGCGCGAGCGCAGCGGTGAGCCACTGCGCGTGATCGCCTCGCTGGCCGACATCGGCGCGCTGCGCAGCGCCGAAGAACGCGAGCAGCTCTCGTCCAACGTGTTCATGCACCTGCACGAGGGCCTGGTGGTGTGCGACGCCGACCTGCGCGTGCTGGATGCCAACCCCACCTACCACCGCATCACCGGCATTCCGCGCGATGAACTGATCGGCTCGGTGCCCAGCCTGCTGCGGCCCGGCGCCGCCGATGTGCTGAACCGGCCGCAGCAGGCCAGCCTGTGGTCGGCGCTGCGCGGCCAGGGCCACTGGGTGGGCGAGGTGGTGGAGCGCCGGCGCAACGGCGAGGCCTGCGCGCTGCATGTCACCGTGAGCACCGTGCACGCCCCCGATGGCGCGCTGCGCTACCACGTGATGGTGGTGTCCGATGTCACCGAGCAGCGCCTGCAGCGCGAGCGGCTGGAGCGCCAGGCGCACTTCGACGAACTCACCCACCTGCCCAACCGCGCCCGCCTGACCCAGTTGCTGGCCGAGGCCATGGCCGCCACCGACCGCGACGGCTACCTGCTGGTGGTGTGCTACCTCGACGTCGACCATTTCAAGACCATCAACGAGCGGCACGGCCACGAGACCGGCGATCTGCTGCTGGCCGAACTGGCCCGGCGCATGCGCAGCGCGCTGCGCTCGCGCGGCACGGTGTGGTCGGACACCGCGGCACGGCTGGGCGGCGATGAATTCGTGCTGCTGCTGCGTGCCAGCACGCTGGACGAGGCGCGCGCCGCGGTCGAGCGTGTGCTGCGCGTGGTCTCGCAGCCGCTGGTGCTGGCCTCGGGCGCCCTGCCCGAGGCGGTGACCGCCAGCGTGGGCGCCACCATCTACCCGCTGGACGCCAGCGATGCCGACACCCTGCTGCGCCACGCCGACCATGCGATGTACGGCGTCAAGCAATCGGGCCGCAACGGCTACCTGTTCTTCGATCCCGAGCACAGCCGCCGCGCCGAGGAACGCGCCATGGCCATCGGCCGTGTGCAGGAGGCGCTCGACCGCGGCGAGCTGGTGCTGTACTACCAGCCCAAGGTCGATCTGCGCCGCGGTGTGGTGCTGGGCGCCGAGGCCCTGCTGCGCTGGAACCACCCTGAAAATGGTGTGGTGCCGCCAGCACAGTTCCTGCCGCTGATCGAGCGCACCGGCCTGTCGGCGCGCGTTGGCGACTGGGTCATGGCCCAGGCGCTGGACCAGGTCGAGGTCTGGCAGCGCCAGGGGCTTGATCTGTCGGTCAGCGTCAACATCTCTGCTCGCCACCTGCAGGAGCCCGATTTCGCGCAGCGCCTGTCGGAACTGCTGGCCCGCCACGAGCAGCCGCTGGGCCCCAAGCTCGAGCTGGAGGTGCTGGAATCGGCAGCGCTGGGTGACATCGGCCTCACGTCGTCGCTGCTGGCGCGCTGCGCCACGCTGGGCGTGCGCTGGGCGCTGGACGACTTCGGCACCGCCTATTCCACCTTCACCAACCTCAAGCGCCTGCCGGTGCAGGTGCTCAAGATCGACCGCTCCTTCGTGCAGCACATGCTGTCGGATGCGCAGGATCGCGCCATCGTCGAGGGCGTGATCGCGCTGGCCCGTGCCTTCGATTGCCTGGTGGTGGCCGAGGGCGTGGAAACCCCGGCCCAGGCGCGCATGCTGCTGGACATGGGCTGCGACGTGGGCCTGGGTGCCGGAATCGCCGCGCCGATGCCGGCCGCCGAGGTGGCGCCCTGGGTGCGCGAGTGGCGC
>CAYPDO010000486.1:0-3917 GCA_964409495.1 uncultured Bordetella sp. | reverse complement strand
TCGCGTGCCAGCGCGCCCAGCCAGCGGTCGTCGGGCGCCAGCGCTTCGGCCAGCATGGCTGCATGGCGCGCACTGCCCACGCGGTTGGCCAGCGCACCGGCCCAAGGCAGCGGCGCGGCTGCCGCCGGCGCCACGCCCGGCGGCCCGGGCCAGTGGCGCAGGCCGTGCACGATGGCGCCGAAGCTGCCGGCCATCGCGCCGGCATCCACCACCGCCAGCACCGGCAGGCCGAAGCGGCGCGCCAGGTCAGCGGCGCTGGGCCGGCCGTCGTACAGGCCCATCACGCCTTCCACCACCACCAGCTCGGCCTCGCTGGCCGCTGCAGCCAGGCGTTGGGCGCAGTCGGCCTCGCCGTTGATCCACAGGTCCAGCGAATCCACCGGCGCACCGCTGGCCAGTGCCAGCCAGGTGGGATCGAGGAAGTCAGGCCCGCACTTGAAGGCGCGCACGCGCCAGCCGGCACGGGCAAAACGCCGCGCCAGCGCGCAGGCCACGGTGGTCTTGCCCTGGCCCGAGGCCGGGGCCGCCACCAGCACGGCTTTGGCGCGCATCATGCGGCGGCGCCCGCTCAGAGCGCCCAGCGCAGGCCAAGCCGGGCCGTGCGGCCCTCGCTGGCATAGCTGCGGGCGGTCTCGTAGCGCTGGTCGGCCAGGTTGTCCACACGCGCCTCCAGGCTCAGGCCCGCGCCCAGGGCGCGCTCCACGCGCACGCCCAGCACGCCATAGCCGCCCAGGGTCTTGCCGTCGATGTCGAAGCGCCGGCCGCTGGCGTGCCAATCAGCCCCCAGCTCCCAGCCGGCCCAGGTGGTGTCGGCCGCCAGCGTGGCCAGCACGCGGGCGCGGCGCGGCAGCAGCTGGTCGGTGTCGAGGTTGCGCGGGTCGTGGTAGTCCAGCGAGCCGCGCAGCGCCACCCCGGCCAGGCGGGTCTGGCCGGCCAGCGTCAGGCCCTGCATGCGCGCGCGGCCCACGTTGTTGTAGCAGCCGCCCCAGGTGGGGTCATCCAGGCGCGACTTGCAGCTGCCGCTGCCGGTCCACGCGATCAGCTTGCGCACGCGGTTGTGGAACAGCACCAGGCTGGCCTCGCTGCCGCCAGCCTGCCAGCGCAGGCTGGCCTCGAGGTTGCGGCCGCTTTCGGGTTGCAGATCGGGGTTGCCGTAATCGCTGAAGCGCTGGTAGACGGTGGGCGCGCGGAAGGCCGTGGCCACGCTGGCCCCCATGCGCCAGCCGGGCTGCACGGTCCAGGCCCAGGCCAGGCTGCCGGTGGGGTGTGCGCCGAACACGCTGTCGCGGTCATGCCGCCAGTGCGCCTGCCACTGCTGCTGCGCCCACTGCCCGCGCCAGCTCAGGCCCAGCGCGTCCTGGCGACGCCGGCCGCTGAGCGTGGCGCTGAACTGGGTGGACGGGTTCAGCAGTCTGTCCTCGCGGCGCTCGATCAGCGCGCCGAGGTGCTGCTGCGTACCCAGCGGCAGATCGTGCTGCAGCAGATAGTGGCGCTGCCGCGTCTCGGTGCGGTAGTACGACGGCCGGGTCTCGTAGGTGTTCTCGCTCTGGCCCAGCTGCGCGCGGCTGACCGAGCCGTCGGCCCAGCGGCCGCTCCAGCCCAGGCCGGCGGACTGCAGCCTCTGGCGCGACACATCGTCGCCGCTGGCCGAGCCGTCGTACTGCGCGCGCAGGCGCCCGGCCAGCAGTTGCAGATCCACGCGCTGGCCCGGCGCCAGATCGACGCCTGCGGCGGCCTGCACGCCCTGGCGGCGCCAGCCGTCGCGGTCGGGGTTCGTGCTGGGGCGCGCATCGAAGCCATCGGCGCGTTCGGCCATCACCGACAGCACGCCATCGAACAGGCCCGATTTGCCGCCCAGCGCGGCGCGGCCGCGCAGCAGGCCATGGTTGCCGGCGCTGAGCGCCGCCACGGCCTGGGGCTTGTCGGCCCCGCGGCGGGTGAACAGCTGCACCACACCGGCCATCGCATCCGAGCCGTAGATGGCCGCGGCCGGGCCGCGCAGCACCTCCACGCGCTCCACCAGATCCAGCGGCAGCAGCTCCCACGGCGCGCCGCCGGTGCTCTGGCCATCGACGCGCAGGCCGTCGACATACACCGCCACATGGCGCGTCTCGCTGCCGCGGATGAACACGCTGGTGGTGCTGCCGCTGCCGCCGTTGCGCGCCAGCGCCACGCCGGGCAGGCGCACCAGCAGGTCGGCCAGGTTGACCGCGCCGCTGCGCTCGATGGCGTCGCGGTCGAGCGTCGAGACATCGGCCAGCACCTCGTGCGGCGCCTGCGCCACGCGGGCGGCCGTCACCACCACGGTGGCAGCGGGCTGGGAGGGCTGAGATTGCGCCAGCGCCGTGTTGGCAAGCAGGCAGCACGAGAGGGCCGCCAGCACGCCAGGGCGCAGGCGAAGGACATGGGCACGGTGGCCCGCAAGGCAGAGTGACATCGGAGACGGACAGGCAACAGAATGTGACCGGCCGCTTCCCCGCAGCCGGGCACTTCATGGCACACCCCGCCTGCGGCGTGGTGCACCCCCTCGTTGGCCGGTATCCGGGCTGGCGGAGACAACCCCTGTGGCCTTCCCGGCCCGATCAAGGGCCAGTGGCATGCGACACAGGAGCGGGGGCCTCACCCGGCTGCATGAGCCAGGCAACACCCCGTCCGCTTACCGTTGCGGGGGCAGCGCAGGTTGGGTCGCGTCCGGTGGACGGCAGACCTTCCTGCTTCCCGTTTAACCGGGCCATGACGACGCACGACCCGAAGCACCAACGTGGGCCAGATGCTAACAGCCCGTGCTGTCGCCACGCCTACAATCCGGCCACACTCCCTGAACCGGGGCCGGCCCCAGCGTCCATGTCACGTCTCGAAGACCTTGCCGATCGCATCGAACGTCTCGTGCTGCGGCATGAGGAGTTGAAGCGCACGAACGCGCTGCTGCAGCAGCAGCTCGATGGCGTGAGTGCCGAGCGGGACAGCCTGCGCTCGCGCCTGGCCGCCGCCCGCGCACGCATCGACGCCCTGCTTGACCGGCTGCCGCCCGAGCCCGCATCCGCCATGCCGGTGGCCGCCGCGGCACGCCATGCGGGGCCGGGCCAGCCGTCGGGCGGCGCCCTGCCTGCCCTGCCCGCCGAAGGCCAAGCATGAAGCAGATCGAAGCCACCATCCTGGGCCAGAGCTACATGCTGGCCTGCCCGCCCGGCGGCGAGCGCCTGCTGCTGGACGCGGTGGGCATCGTCGACCGCGAGATGAGCGCCATCCGCGATGCCGGCAAGGTGAAGGCGCGCGAGCGCATCGCCGTGCTCACCGCGCTGAACCTGGCCTACCAGCAGGCCGAGCGCGCGGCGGCGCCGGCGCCGGCGGCCGCCCCTGTTGCCGCGGCCGCCGAGGGCGCGCCCACCGCCCTTGGCACGGCCGATCTCGAGCCGCTGATCCGCCGCATCGATGCCGCGCTCGGCGACGACGGCCATCTGCTCTGAGCCTTGCAGCACAGGCCCGCGCAGCGTGATGTGCTGCACGCGATTGACCCTGCCGCGCAGTGCGTCAAACGCCACCGTGAAGCCACATGCGAGGCATAGAATGCCTTCGTCCGTTGCGTTGCCGGGGGCTTGATTTCCCTGAACCGATGCTCGTTGAGCCAGGGCTTGGAAATTGCGGAGCTGGTGCGATCGTCTCGCGTCAGATGAACCCGAAGCCTCGCTGACCTCGCCCACCTGAATCTGACCATAAGGGTTCAGGAATGCGGCTTCCGGTGCGCAACGGACACCCCCTTCCCCCCGCCCGCCGTCTGCCGCACCGTCCCTCACCGATGCCCGCCTTCTGGCTGATGAAGAGCGAGCCCGACGAGGCCTCGATCGATGACCTGGCGCGTGCCCCCGGGCAATGCGTGCCCTGGATCGGCGTGCGCAACTACCAGGCGCGCAACTTCA
>CAYPDO010000485.1:0-3953 GCA_964409495.1 uncultured Bordetella sp. | reverse complement strand
CTGGCCGCCGCGGCCTACAACGCCGGCGAGGGCGCGGTGGTGCGCTACCGTGGCGTGCCGCCGTATGCCGAGACACGCGCCTATGTGCGCAAGGTGCTGGGCCTGCTGGGCGACAGTGCGCGCCACCCCTTCGATGCGCGCATCACCGACCCCACCCCCGCGCTGCCGCTGTTGCGCGACGCCGCCGGCCTGCCACGGCGCTGAGGCCGGCGGCGCGCGCGGCCTCAGTCCCGCCGGG
Organism: uncultured Bordetella sp.; assembly: GCA_964409495.1. GTDB lineage: Bacteria > Pseudomonadota > Gammaproteobacteria > Burkholderiales > Burkholderiaceae_C > Pseudaquabacterium. The sequence continues at coordinate 3,715 of CAYPDO010000485.1, read as the reverse complement.
CCGCCCCAAGGGACTGAGCACCCCCTCGGGGGCAGGCGCGAAGCGGCGTGGGGGCTCTCAGTGCAGCAGCGCGCCGGCCAGGTCGGTGCCGGCCAGCAGCTGCGGCGGCACGGCCTGCCAGCGCTGCGCCCAGTCATGGAACTGCGCCAGCGGCAGCGGCTTGCTCATGTGGTAGCCCTGGCCTTCGTCGCACTGAAGGTCGTGCAGCAGCTTCAGGATGGCCTCGTTCTCCACGCCCTCGGCCACCACGGTCAGGCCCAGGTTGTGCGCCAGGTCGATGGTCGAGCGCACGATGGTCGCGTCACCGGTGTTGCGCTGCATGCCCATCACGAAACTCTTGTCGATCTTCAGCTCGCTGACCGGCAGGCGGCGCAGGTAGGCCAGCGACGAGTAGCCGGTGCCGTAGTCGTCGATCGACAGCTTGTAGCCGCGGTTGGCCAGCTGGTTCAGCGTGGCCTCGGCGCGCGCGGGGTCGTCCATGATCGCGCTCTCGGTGATCTCCAGGCAGAAGCCCTCGGCCTTGGCGCGGTGGCGGCGCAGGATCTCGTCGAGCTTGTCGGGCAGCTCCTGGTCCATCAGGTCACGCGTGGACAGGTTCACCGACACGCGGCGCACATTGGCGCGCGCCAGCGCGGCCTGGGCCGCGGCGGCCTGCTCCACCATCCACAGCGTGAGCTGGCGGATGAAGCCGGTCTGCTCGGCAAAGGGGATGAACTGCATCGGCGGCACCAGGCCGCGCTCGGGGTGCTGCCAGCGCACCAGGGCCTCGGCGCCGCACACCACACCGGTGGCGATGTCGATCTTGGGCTGCAGGTACAGGCGCAGCTCGTCGCGCTCGACGGCGCGGCGCAATTCGCTCAGCAGCGACAGGGTCTGCGCGCTGGCGGTGTCCACCGCCGGGTCGTACACCTGGGCGCCGCCGGTCTGGCGCTTGGCGGCGTACATCGCCACCTCGGCGCGGCGCAGCAGGCCGTCGGCCTCGACGGCATGTTCGGGCCACAGCGCAATGCCCACGCCGGCCGACAGATCGATGGTCTGGTCGTCCAGCGTCACCGGCTGCTCGAAGCACAGCGCCAGGCGCTGCGCCAGCGCCGCGGCGTCGGCCATGCCGGCGCCGTGCAGCAGCAGCGCAAACTCGTCGCCGCCCAGGCGCGCCACCAGATCGCCCTCGCGCACCAGGTGCGGCAGGCGCTGGGCCACGCTGCACAGCACGCGATCGCCGAAGTCATAGCCCAGCACGTCGTTCACGTGCTTGAAGCGGTCGAGGTCCAGCATCAGCACCGCCAGCGTGTCGCAGGCGGGGTCGCTGCGGCCGATCACCGTCTGCAGCGTGCCGCGCAGCGCGCTGCGGTTGGGCAGCTGGGTGAGCCGGTCGCGAAAGGCCAGGTCGCGCAGCGCCTGCTGCTGCGTGGCCAGGCTGCCGCGCATGTGCTCGAAGGCGCGGCTGAGCTCGCCGATCTCGTCGCCGCGGTGCAGGTGGGCCAGCGGCACGGCGCGGTCGCCCCGCGCCAGCGCGTCGCTGGCCTGCGCCAGTTCGCGCAGCGGGCGCGTCATGCGCCGTGCCAGCCAGTGGCTGCCGGCGCCGAACAGCGCCAGGCCCAGCAGCGTGATCAGTGCCAGCGTCCATTGCAGCGCCTGGTAACGCGCCACCACCGCATCCACCGAGCCGGCCAGGCGCAGCACCACGCGGCCCTCGGCCCCGGCGGCCACCGGCACGGTGCGCACCAGCCAGGTCTCCTGGCCCAGGCGCAGATCGCCATCGCCCAGCTGCTCGGCCAGCGGCAGCGCCGACACGCCGGCCGGCAGGCTGCTGACCAGCACCCGCGGCGCGGCGCGCAGCGGCTGCGCCAGCACGCCGGCATGCAGGCCCGAGACGGCGTGCATGTCGACGGCCAGCGCGCGGTCGAGCGGAAAGCCCATCGCCACCCAGCCCACCAGCACCGGCGCGCGCATCGGCACCAGCACCAGCTGCAGCGGCCGGCCATCCACCAGCGCCACCAGGCTGCGGCCCTGGCGCTTGACCAGCTCGGGCGCCACGCGCCGCAGCGCCTCGGCCAGCGGGGCGTCGCCGGCATCGTGCGTGGCCACCACGGCCAGCTGCGTGTCCAGCAGCGCCGACTGCGCCGCGCCGATGCGCTGGCGGTGGTTGTCGAGCGCCGAGCGCAGCGTGGCCACGTCGCGGCTGGCCACGGCCTCGCGAAAGCCGTAGTCGGCGGCCAGCAGCGCGGCGCCCTGGTGCAGCGTGGTCGAGCGCTGGTCCAGCAGGCGCTGCCAGACCTGGGCACCCAGCGTGATGCGCTCGTCGAGCAGGCGGTGGGCGTTGGCCTGCACGCTCTGGCGGATGACGGCAAAACCCGCCACCTGCACCAGCAGCAGCAGCGCCAGCGACACCACCACCAGGCGCGCGGCCAGGCCCTGCATGGCCCACCAGGCCTGCAGCGCGCCGCGCAGGCCGCGGCGGGCGCGGGCTTCGGCGTCGGGCAGCGTCGGCTGCATCAGACCCCCCCGCCCAGCCGCAGCGCCGCGCGCACCGGTGTGGCCGCCACGCTGATGGCCTGCTCGGCCGCCGGGGCGCCGGGCGGCAGCTCAGGGTGCCAGGCGCGCAGCCGGTAGGCGCCGGGCGGCACGTTGGCCAGCGTGGCCTGGCCATCGGCGCCGGTGCGGGCGCTGTACGGCGTTTCCAGCACCAGCACCCAGGCGGCCATGTGGTCGTGGATGTTGCAGCCCAGCACGGCCACGCCGGGCTTGTCGAACACCACCGGCGCGGCCGGCGTGCCCACATACAGCTTGATCTCGAACTTCTTGACCGGCGAGAACGAGTAGACATGGTGGCGCACCGTGTCCTCGTTCGGAAAGCTCACCGCCGTGCCCACCGTCACCACGCTGACCTGGGGCTGGAACTGCTTGTCGCGCTGCACGATGGCGGCGCCTGCGCCGGGCCTGAGCGCCGCGCGCGCCTCGGGCGATTCGGCAAACACCACGGCGCCGGCCAGGGGCTTGCCGGCGGCATCGCTCACCTGCACCTGCAGGGTGCCGGCCAGCGCCGGGCCGGCCAGCAGGGTGAGGGCCAGGGCCAGGACCGGCAGCGCCACCCGGTGGGCCAGGCGTGGCGGCAGTTGTGAGGGCGGGGGCATGGGCAGTGGGCGTGCGGACAGACGGCGAGAGCCCGCGCCGAAGGCTCGGCGAGGCTCGTCCATCGTCTATCGGCCGCCAGCCGCCCTGACTTGAGCCACCCCGGCAGCGGTGGGGCCGGCCGCCGGTGGCGCCGGCCGCGACGCCGGCAGCGGCGGCCCGGCTCAGCCGCTCAGGGTCATCGCGCTGGCGATCACGCCGCCGCCCAGGCACACCTCGCCGTCGTACAGCACGGCCGACTGCCCCGGCGTGACCGCCCATTGCGGCTCGGCAAAGGCCAGCGCAAAGCGGCCGTCGGCCAGCGCCTGCAGCGTGCAGGGCGCATCGGCCTGGCGGTAGCGCGTCTTGGCCGCCAGCGCGCCCTCGGCCGGCGGCGTGCCGGCCACCCAGGCACAGTCATCAAACACCAGCTCGGGCGACTGCAGCCACGGGTGGCCATGGCCCTGCACGGCCACCAGGCGGTTGCGCTCGAGGTCTTTGCGCGCCACGAACCAGGGCTCGTGCTCGCCATCGCCGCGGTCGGCATCGCCAGAGCCTGCGCGAGGCGCTGTCGCCTTGACCCCGCCTATCCCCAGGCCCTGGC
>CAYPDO010000484.1:0-3968 GCA_964409495.1 uncultured Bordetella sp. | reverse complement strand
CATCATCTTGCTGAGCGGGCCGGCCTCGGTGTGCTCGGGCGCGATCTTCAGGTAGCCGCCCACATGGTGGGTGACCAGCTCCTTCACATACTCGGGCGAGCGCACGGCCAGGTCATAGCGCAGGCCCGAGCCGATCAGCACCTTCTTGATGCCCGGCAGCTTGCGCGCGCGCCGGTACATCGCGATCAGCGGGTCGTGGTCGGTCTTGAGGTTGCTGCAGATGTCGGGCCACACGCAGCTGGGCTTGCGGCAGGCGGCCTCGATGGCCGGGCTCTTGCAGCCCAGGCGGTACATGTTGGCGGTGGGGCCGCCCAGATCGGACACCACGCCGGTAAAGCCCTCGACCTTGTCGCGGATCTGCTCCAGCTCGCGGATCACCGAATCCTCCGAGCGGCTCTGGATGATGCGGCCCTCATGCTCGGTGATCGAGCAGAAGCTGCAGCCGCCGAAGCAGCCGCGCATGATATTCACCGAGAAGCGGATCATCTCCCACGCGGGGATCTTGGTCTCGCGGTCATGCCGGCCATCGGCATCGGCATAGCTGGGGTGCGGGCTGCGTGCGTAGGGCAGGTCGAACACATGGTCCATCTCCTCGGTGCTCAAGGGGATGGGCGGCGGGTTCACCCACAGCTCGCGTGCGGCCGGGCCCTCGCCATGGCGCTGCACCAGCGCACGGGCATTGCCGGGGTTGGTTTCCAGGTGCAGCACCCGGCTGGCATGGGCGTAGAGCACCGGGTCGTTCTTGACCTTCTCGAAGGCCGGCAGGCGGATGAAGGTCTTGTCGCGCGGCGAGTTCACCGCGCGCTTGCCGTCGCGCAGCAGCGGCTGGCGGATCAGGCGGATGGGCTTGGCGGCGGGCTGCGCCGCCGACGCATCGCCACCACCGGTGGCGCAGGGCGGCGGCGCGCCGTCGTCGGTGGCGGCCGGCTCGGGCTGCATCTCGTAGGGGTTGAGCAGCTGGTCGATGTGGCCGGGGGTATCGACCTCGTTCGAATACAGCTCGAACCAGCCGTGCAGCGCGGGGTCGTCCAGCTTGCGCAGAAAGGCGGTGCCGCGGATGTCGGTGAGGCTCTCCACCGGCTGGCGCTGGGCCAGGCGGTGGGCGATCTCGACGATGGCGCGCTCGGCATTGCCGTAGACCAGCAGGTCGGCCTTGCTGTCCACCAGGATGGAGCGGCGCACGGTGTCGCTCCAGTAGTCGTAGTGGGCGATGCGGCGCAGGCTGGCCTCGATGCCGCCGATGACCACCGGCACGTTCTTGAAGGCCTCGCGGCAGCGCTGGGTGTAGACCAGGGTGGCGCGGTCGGGCCGCCTGCCGGCCACGCCACCGGGCGTGTAGGCGTCGTCGCTGCGGATTTTGCGATCAGCCGTGTAGTGGTTGATCATCGAATCCATGTTGCCGGCGGCCACGCCGAAAAACAGCGCCGGCGCGCCGAACTCGCGGAACGCGTCGGCGCTGTGCCAGTCGGGCTGGGCGATGATGCCCACCCGGAAGCCCTGGGCTTCCAGCACGCGGCCGATCACCGCCATGCCGAAGCTGGGGTGGTCGACATAGGCGTCGCCGCTGACGATGACGATGTCGCAGCGGTCCCAGCCCAGGGCTTCCATCTCGGCCCGGGTGGTGGGCAGGAAGGGCGCGGTGCCGAAACGCTTGGCCCAGAACGGCTTCCAGCTGGTCAGCGGCTTGGCCACGGGCAGGGCTGGGCCCCGGGCGGTGGCGCCAGGGGCTGGGCGGGCGGGGGCTTGGGGCAACACGGCGGCAGCGGCGGCCCAAGGGCCGGGCAGAAATGGGCAACCCGCGATTGTCGCTGCTGTGACGCCGGCACACCCGGATCAGGGTTGTCGGCCGCGTGACGGACGAACGCGCCCGGCCCGGCCGAGACGCCGCCGGCGGCGACATCCGGCGCGGGTTTGCCCGGTGCCGCGCGGGCCGGCGCCATGTCGCCGCCGGGACGGTGGCCCTGCCGGCAAGCCCTTAGCGTCAGCGGCCATTCCCCCCGAAACGCCGCCGGAGACACCGCGCATGGACTTCACGCTGCCCTTCGAGCTGACCGAGTTGCTGAAGAACCTGGACCGCTTCATCGCGCAGGAGATCCAGCCGCTGCAGGCGCGCGACGACAACGAACGCTTCTTCGACCACCGCCGCGAATGGGCGCGCACCGATTTCGAGGCCGGTGGCCTGCCGCGCCACGAATGGGAGGCGCTGCTGCTGGAATGCAAGCAGCGCGCGGACCGGGCCGGCTTCTACCGCCTGAGCCTGCCCGCCGAATACGGCGGGCAGGCCATCGGCAACCTGTGGATGAGCGTGATCCGCGAGCACCTGGCGGCCAAGGGCCTGGGCCTGTTCAACGACCTGCAGAACGAGCACTCGGTGGTGGGCAACTTCCCGGTCATCGTGATGCTGCGCGACTTCGGCACGCCGGCGCAGAAGGCGCGGTTCATCACCGGGCAGCTGGACTTCAGCACCCGCATCGCCTTCGGACTGACCGAGCCCAGCCACGGCAGCGACGCCACGCACATGCAGACCCGGGCCGTGCGCGAGCGCCGCGGCGGCCGCGATGGCTGGCGGATCGACGGCGAGAAGATGTGGACCACGGGCATGCACACCGCCACGCACTGCGCGCTGTTTGCGCGCAGCAGCGGCGCCGCCGGCGATGCGCGCGGCATCAGCTGCTTTCTGGTGCCGTGCGACACGCCGGGCGTGAAGATCGAGGAATACCTCTGGACCTTCAACATGCCCACCGACCACCCGCGCGTGAGCTTCACCGATGTGTGGGTGCCCGATGACGCGCTGTTCGGCGCGGAAGGCCGCGGCCTTCCGCTGGCGCAGAGCTTTGTGCACGAGAACCGCATCCGCCAGGCCGCCAGCTCGCTGGGCGCGGCCGATTTCTGCGTGCGCGAGAGCGTGAAGTACGCGCGTGAGCGCAAGCCCTTCGGCGAGGCGCTGGCGCGCAACCAGGGCATCCAGTTTCCGCTGGTGGAACTGGCCACGCAGGTGGAGATGCTGCGCCTGCTGATCCGCAAGACCGCCTGGGAGATGGACCAGATGCCGCACCCCGAGGTGGAAAGGCAGCTGTCGGACAAGGTCTCGATGTGCAACTACTGGGCCAACCGCCTGGTGTGCGAGGCGGCTGACCGCGCGATGCAGGTGCATGGCGGCATCGGCTACAGCCGGCACAAGCCTTTCGAGCACATCTACCGCCACCACCGGCGCTACCGCATCACCGAAGGCTCGGAAGAGATCCAGATGCGCAAGGTGGCGGGCTTTCTGTTCGGCTACATGGGCCCCAACAAGTTCGCCTGACGGGCCCCGCTGCACGGGCCGCATGGCGGGCCGGGGCGTCTGCCGGGCCCGCCGCGCGCGCCAGGCCCAGGCGCAGGCTGCTACGCCGGTGTGGTCCGGTCGCCCCCAGACCGGCGGCCTGCTGACACCGCGGCAGCGCACCGGCATCCGCAAGATCCGCATTTACCCTTTGCCCATGCATCGCCGGCTGCAGGTAAAGTGTGAAAGCGCTTTCAATGATGCCGTCCACCGATTCGTCCCTGCCGAAACCTGCGCCCCGCGCCACCGCACGGCGTGGGCCGCGCCGCCTGCTGCCCCGCCTGGGTCCGCGCAGCGCACCGTATGTGCTGCTGCTGCCCTTTCTGGCGCTGTTCACGGTGTTCGGGGTGTTCCCGCTGGGCTTCAGCCTGTTTCTCGCGTTCCAGACCTGGGAGCCCACCAGCGGCCTGGGGGCGATGGAGTTCGTGGGCCTGGACAACTTCGCCTTCGCGCTAAAGGACGAGTGGTTCTGGAAATCGCTGGGCAACACCGCCTGGCTGGCGCTGGCCTCGGGCGTGCCGCAGCATGTGGTGGCCATTCCGCTGGCGGTGTTCATCCACACGCGCTTCAAGCGCCTGCGCAATGCGGTGATCGGCGCCTACTTCCTGCCCTACATCACCAGCACGGTGGCCATCGCCATCCTGTT
>CAYPDO010000483.1:0-3975 GCA_964409495.1 uncultured Bordetella sp. | reverse complement strand
GCGGTGGAAGCGGCGCGCGCCGGCGAGCAGGGCCGCGGCTTTGCCGTGGTGGCCGGCGAGGTGCGCACGCTGGCCCAGCGCAGCGCCACCGCTGCGCGCGAGATCAAGGGCCTGATCGGCACCAGCGTCGACAAGGTCGAGACCGGCGCACGCCTGGTGGGCGATGCCGGCCACACCATGCGCGAGATCGTCGACAGCGTGCAGCGCGTGTCCGACACCATCGGCGAGATCACCGCCGCCACGCGCGAGCAGAGCGCCGGCCTCACCGAGGTCAACTCGGCCGTCACCCAGCTCGACAGCGCGACACAGCAGAACGCTGCGCTGGTCGAGCAGAGCGCCGCAGCCGCCGAGAGCCTGAAGGATCAGGCCGGCAAGCTGGCGCAGCTGGTGGGCACCTTCCGCGTCTGAGGCCGCCGCGCGCGGGCCGGGCGCCGATCAGATCGGCTGGGTGCGCTCGGTCAGCCAGGCCAGCGCCGCGCCGCTCAGCTTGGGTGCCAGGCGCTCACGCACGGTGGCGTGGTAGGCGTTGAGCCAGTCCACCTCGTCGGTGCGCAGCAGTGCGCGGTCGATGCAGCGCGTGTCGATCGGGCACAGCGTCAGCGTCTCGAACTCCAGCATCTCGCCGAAGGCGCCCTGCTCGGGCGTGTCGGCCACGCGGTTCATCACCAGGTTCTCGATGCGGATGCCCCACTGGCCCGGTCGGTACAGGCCCGGCTCGATCGAGGTGATCATGCCCGGCTGCATGGCCATGTGCGGCTCGGCGATGGCCTTGCTGATGCTCTGCGGCCCCTCGTGCACGGCCAGGAAGTAGCCCACGCCATGGCCCGTGCCGTGGCCGTAGTCCAGGCCCTCGGCCCACAGCGGCGCGCGGGCGATGGCGTCGAGCATCGGGCTCAGCGTGCCGCGCGGAAAGCGCGCGCGTGACAGCGCCATCGTGCCCTTGAGCACCAGCGTGTAGTCGCGCGTTTGCGCCGCGCTCACCTGGCCGATGGGCCACACGCGGGTGATGTCGGTGGTGCCGCCCAGGTACTGGCCGCCCGAGTCGATCAGCAGCAGGCCGTCGCCCTCGATCCAGGCATACGAGCCGGGCAGCGCGCGGTAGTGCGGCAGCGCGCCATTGGCATTGAAGCCGGCGATGGTGGAAAAGCTCAGGCCCTTGAAGCCGGGGCGCCGGGCACGCTCGGCGCTGAGCTTCTCGTCGATGCTGAGCTCGCTGATGCGCTCACCGCGCGCCAGCGCAGCCTCGAACCAGGCGTAGAACTGGCACATCGCCGCGCCGTCCTCGACCATGGCCTCGCGGATGTGCGCGGCCTCGACCTCGCCCTTGGTCGACTTGGCCAGCGTGCTCGGGTTGATGGCCTCGATGACCTGCACGCCGGCCGGCACCTGCTGGCGAAAACCCAGCGTGATGCGGCGCGGATCGACCAGCAGCACGGTCCCGGACGGCAGGGCCTGCAGCGCGGCAGCGGCGGCGCCGTAGGGCGCCAGCGTGATGCCGTCGGTGGCCAGCGCGGCGGCCAGCGCGGCCGGCACCTTGCCGCCGTCAGCGCCCTCGCCGACGAACAGCGTGGCGCCGCCCAGCGTGATCAGCAGATGGGCCAGGAACACCGGGTTGTACTCGACGTCGGCGCCGCGCAGCTGGGTGATCCAGGCGATGTCGTCGACCGTGGACACGAAGTGCTGCGTGGCGCCATGCGCGGCCATGCGCTCACGCATGCGGGCCAGGCGCGCAGCCCTGGGTTCGGGTACATAGGGCGCCTCATGGGCGTACACCGCGGCCTGCGGCAGGGCCGGCCGGTCGGGCCACACCTGGGCCATCAGGTCATCGGTGGTGTGCAGCTGCACGCCGGCGCGCTCCAGCGCGCCGCGCCGCTGCTGCGCGGCGGCCAGGCCCAGCACGTCGCCATCCACGCACACCGTGCCGCCGCGCGGCGTGTGCTCGGCCAGCCAGTCGATGTGGTGGGTGGCCGCGCCGGTGGGGATCTTCACCAGCGCGATGCCGCTGCCCAGCAGCTCACGCTCGGCCTGCTCCCAGTAGCGGCTGTCGGCGAACAGCGCCGCCTCGTCGCGCGTGACCACCAGCGTGCCCATCGAACCGGTGAAGCCCGACAGCCACTCGCGTGCCTGCCAGCGCCCGGGCAGGTACTCCGACAGGTGCGGATCGGCGCTGGGCACCAGCAGGGCGTGCGCGCCATGGGCGGCCAGGGCGTCGCGCACGCGCTGCATGCGTTCGCGGGCGGGGTGGGTGCGGGTGTCCATCGTGAGGCTCCGGCGGCTGCGGCAGGCGGCCGTGTGGGCCGGCTGCGCGATGAGGAAGCGGCGATTCTAGAAGCCGCCCCGCCCTGCATGACGGCAGCATGACGCATGGCCCTGCGCAGGCCTGCCACGGCGAACAAGGCCTGGATCGCCGGCCTTGTCATGTGCTGGGTGACACCCCGGCCGCTACAATGGGCTTGTGCCGGCGCCACCAGTCACGCGGGCACAGTCGATCCGACCCTTCACATCGACCTGACGGCCTCTTCCGACTGGAGCCCTCGGCAACGAGCGGTTGCGAGGCCGATCGAGCAGGGCCCCACTCCCCCCGGGGCCAGCACACCCACACCGATGAAATTCACCGATCTCGGCCTCGCCGAGCCGTTGCTGCGCGCCGTCCACGAACAAGGCTACGACGCGCCCACCCCCATCCAGGCGCAAGCCATTCCCGCCGTGCTGCAGGGCGGCGACCTGCTGGCCGGCGCCCAGACCGGCACCGGCAAGACCGCCGGCTTCACGCTGCCGCTGCTGCAGCGCCTGTCGGCCGAGGCGCCGGTGCGCGACACGCGCGGCCGCGTGATGATCCGCGCACTGATCCTCACCCCCACCCGCGAGCTGGCGGCGCAGGTGGAGGAAAGCGTGCGCACCTATGGCAAGTACCTGCCGCTCAAGAGCATGGTGATGTTCGGCGGCGTGGGCATGCAGCCGCAGATCGACCGCCTGCGCCAGGGCGTGGACATCCTGGTGGCCACGCCGGGCCGCCTGCTGGACCACCATGGCCAGGGCACGCTCGACCTGAGCAAGGTGCAGATCCTGGTGCTGGACGAAGCCGACCGCATGCTCGACATGGGCTTCATCCACGACATCAAGAAGGTGCTGGCGGTGCTGCCGCCCAAGCGCCAGAACCTGCTGTTCTCGGCCACCTTCAGCGACGACATCAAGGCCCTGGCCGACCGCCTGCTGAACCAGCCCGCGCTGATCGAGGTGGCGCGCCGCAACCAGACCAACGACGCCATCGCGCAGAAGATCCACCCGGTGGCGCGCGACAAGAAGAAGGAACTGCTGGCGCACCTGATCCGCGAGGGCGACTGGCACCAGGTGCTGGTGTTCACGCGCATGAAGCATGGCGCGAACCGCCTGGCCGAGTACCTGAACGAGCGCGGCATCGGTGCCATGGCCATCCACGGCAACAAGAGCCAGGGCGCGCGCACCAAGGCGCTCAGCGAGTTCAAGAGCGGCGAGCTGCCGGTGCTGGTGGCCACCGACATCGCGGCGCGCGGCATCGACATCGACCAGCTGCCGCACGTGGTGAACTTCGAGCTGCCCAACATCCCCGAAGACTATGTGCACCGCATCGGCCGCACCGGCCGTGCCGGCGCGCAGGGCGAGGCCATCAGCCTGGTGTGCCTGGACGAGGAGATCTTCCTCAAGGACATCGAGAAGTTGATCAAGCGCAGCATCCCGCGTGAGCCGGTGGCCGGCTTCGAGGCCCCGGCCGACGAGCGCGCCGAGCCCATTGTGCTGGGCCGCATGACCATCGGCGTGGGCGGCACCAAGCGCAACCCCGGCGGCGGCATGGGCCGCCCCGGTGGTGGTGGCGGCCGGCCCGGCGGTGGCGGTGGCCAGCGCGGCGCCCAGGGTGGCGGCCGCGGCCCCGGTGGCGGTTCGGGCGGTGGCTCGGGCGGTGGCCAGGGCCGGCCGGCGCCGCAAGGCGGCCGGGGC
>CAYPDO010000482.1:0-3996 GCA_964409495.1 uncultured Bordetella sp. | reverse complement strand
GAATTCGAAGCGCACCTCGTGCAGTTCGGCCTCGGTGGGCACCAGGTCAGGCCGGAAGCGGCGCAGGTATTCCATCAACACCAGCGAGTGCTTCTGCTCCTCGAAGAACCACACGCTCATGAACGCGGAAAAATCGCTGTCCTCGCGGTTGTCGCGCAGGAACATCTCGGTGGCCGGCAGCGCGGCCCACTCGGTGATGGCGTTCATCTTGATCGTCATCGCCTGTTCGTCGGACAGCATGCTGGCGTCGAAGCGGTCCCAGGCGATGTCGGAATCCATGTTCCAGCGCACGGCTTCGAGTTGCTTGAAGAGTTCGGGATAGAGCATGGAGCGTTCCTGGCCGGATGCGTCGGGGGCAATCTCTTGATTTTAGTTTCATGGGGGTCGAATGGCACGTTTGAACGTCTTGCCGGCAGGGCTGCTGCTGGCGATGGCCCTGGTGGCCCTGCCAGGTTCTGCGGCGGCACAGGCCGCCACCGCATGCCCGGCGCTGCTCAGGCACACGCTGCCGCGGCTGCAGGACGAGAAGCCGGTCGACCTGTGCGCCTGGGCCGGCCAGGTGGTGCTGGTGGTCAACACCGCCAGCTACTGTGGCTTCACCTCGCAGTACAAGTCGCTGGAGGCGCTGTACGAGAAACACCGCACCCGCGGCCTGGTCGTGCTGGGATTCCCCAGCAACGACTTCGGCGCGCAGGAGCCGGGCAGCAACAGCGACATCGCGGCGTTCTGCGACAACACCTTCGGCGTGCGCTTCCCGATGTTTGCCAAGTCGGGCGTCAGCACCCGCGGCGGCGCCACACCGAACCCGCTGTACGCCCAGCTGGCCACCCGCACCGGCCAGGCGCCGAAGTGGAACTTCCACAAGTACCTGATCGCCCGCGACGGCACGCGCGTGAGCAGCTTCGCCTCGGCGGTGGAGCCCAATGACCCCAAGTTCATCCAGGAATTGGAGAAACTTTTGAAGACAGAATGAGACTGGTCAGTCATGATTGAACTCATCAGTTCAATTCATGGCCAACCGGACTCATTCGATGCACACGTTCGGCACATTCAGGGCGGAACTTCCGCACGGAAGCGCACTCAATGCTCGGACATGGGCGCCGAAATCACGCTCATGCATGTCGCAACCGGCCCCTGTGGCCGGGCGCGGCAACGCTCTTCAACCGTTTCATGCGCCGTGCAGCCTTTCGGATGTCCGAAGTGAAATCCTGAGGCCTCTCTCCTCCTCCTCCCTCCCTCCCTCGTTGGTCTCAGGGCGCTGCACGGCGCTCTTCTCTGCCCGGCGGGGTGCGCAGTGAGCGCCCCCCGCCCCCTCTTCCCCAGCGCCCCGCGCGGGGCCAGCACCGGCCGGCCGCGCGTGGCCGTGGTCGGTTCAGGCATCTCGGGCCTGGCGGCGGCCTATCAGCTCGACGCGCAGGCGGATGTCACCCTGTTCGAAGCCGGCCGGCACTTCGGCGGCCACGCCAACACGGTGGATCTCACGCTCGAGGGCCGCACGCATGGCGTGGACACCGGCTTCCTGGTGTTCAACCACGCCACCTACCCGAACCTGATCCAGCTGTTCGCCGACCTGAAAGTGCCCACCGCGGCATCGGACATGTCGTTCTCGGTGCAGGTGCCGCAGGCCGGGCTGGAGTGGAGCGGCACCGATCTGGACAGCGTGTTCGCCCAGCGCCGCAACCTGCTGCGCCCGGGCTTTCTGCGCATGCTGGCCGACCTGCTGCGCTTCAACCGCGCCACCACCGCGATGGCCGAACGCGGCGAGGACGCCGGCCTGCAGATCACGCTGGGCGAGTTTTTGGCCCAGGGCGGCTACAGCCAGGCCTTCCGTGACTGGTACCTGCTGCCGATGCTGGGCTGCATCTGGAGCTGCCCCACCGACCAGATGCTGCGCTTTCCGCTGGCCACGATGATCCGCTTCTGCCACAACCACGGCCTGATCCGCGTGGCCAACAGGCCGCAGTGGCACACCGTGGCCGGTGGCTCGCGCGAGTACGTGCAACGCATGCTGGCCCACATCCGCGATGCGCGCCTGGCCACGCCGGTGCGCGCGGTGCGACGCGTGCCGCCGGGCACGGCCAGCGCGGGCGTGTGGCTGGACCTGGACAGCGGCGCCGAGCGTTTCGACGAGGTGGTGCTGGCCACCCACAGCGACCAGAGCCTGGCACTGCTGGGCGGCCATGCCAGCCAGGAAGAGCGTGCGGTGCTGGGCGCCATCGGCTACCACCGCAACCGCGCGCTGCTGCACACCGATGCCAGGCTGCTGCCGCAGCGGCCCAAGGCCTGGGCGGCCTGGAACTACGAGCGCGCGCCGGCCGCGCAGGCTGAGCAGACGGCCGTGTGCCTGCATTACCTGATCAACCGCCTGCAGCCGCTGCCCTGGCAGACCCCGGTGATCGTGTCGATGAACCCGGCGCGCGAGCCTGACGCGGCCACGGTGCATGCCGAGTTCGACTACGCCCACCCGGTGTTCGACCTGGCGGCCATCGCCGCCCAGGCCCGTGTGCCGCAGTTGCAGGGCCAGGGCCATGTGTGGTTTGCCGGCGCCTGGACGCGCTACGGCTTCCACGAGGACGGCCTGCGCTCGGGCCTGGTGGTGGCGGGCGCGCTGCAGCAGCGCTGGCGCGAGCAGGGCCTGCCGCTGGGCAGCCTGAACGCGGCATGATCCCGCTGGCGCCACCTGTGTCGCCATCGGCCAGCGCCGGCCTGGCCGCGCTGGCGCGGCCCGTGGGCCAGCGCGCGCAGCTGGCCATCGGCCGGGTGATCCACCAGCGCCTGCGCCCGGCGCCGCACCGGCTGGACGTGGCCACCTGGTTCCTGCTGCTGCCGCTGCGCAGCCTGCGCACCCAGCCCGATGCCACGCTGCGCCGCAACCGCGCCGGCTGGGTGAGCTTTCACGATGCCGACCATGGTGACGGCCGCGCCGACTGCTTGCAATGGCTGGACGAGCAGCTGCAGCAGGCCGGCATCGTCGATGCCGACGGCGAGGTGTGGCTGCACACCTACCCGCGCGTGCTGGGTTTCGTGTTCAACCCGGTCAGCTTCTGGTACTGCCACCGCGCCGACGGCACGCTGGCAGCCATCGTCGCCGAGGTCAACAACACCTTCGGCGGCCGCCACTGCTACCTGCTGAGCGGGCCCGGCCTGGCCTTCGGCGCCGAGCAGCGCGCGGCCAAGGTCTTCCATGTGTCGCCGTTCTGCCAGGTGGAGGGCAGCTACCGCTTCCGCTTCCTGCGCAGCACGGTGTCGGGCGACGAGGCCACCAGCGCCCGCACCCTGGTGCGCATCGACTATGACGACGCCAGCGGCCCGCTGCTCAGCACCTCGGTCAGCGGCGAGCTGGCCGCGCTGACGCCCGCGCGCCTGCGCCGCGCGCTGCGCCAGTGGCCGCTGCTGACGCTGGGCGTGGTGGCGCGCATCCACTGGCATGCGCTGCGCCTGCTGCTCAAGCGCGTGCCCTTCATCGGCACCGCGCCGGCACGCGCCAAGCCGTCCTGACCCGCCCGCCCGCCCCGCGACCCCGCCTTCCACCGCCGATCTGCCATGCCCACTTCCGCCACCACCCTCTCCCCGATCACCACGGTGCCCGGCGGCGCCCCGGCCGCCGCACGCGCCGTGTTCGCCCTGCTGGGCCAGCTGCGCACCGGCCGGCTGGACGTGCAGCTGCCCGATGGCGGGCAGGCCCATTTCGGCCAGCCCGGCACCGAGGCGGACGGCCCGCATGCCACGCTGCGCCTGCGCAACTGGAACGTCTGCGCGGCGGCGCTGCGCTCGGGCGACATCGGCGTGGCCGAGACCTACATCGCCGGCGACTGGACCACCACCGACCTGGCCGCGCTGCTGGGCCTGTTCATCGCCAACCGCGAGGCGCTGGAGCGCGTGGTCTACGGCCGCTGGTGGGGCAATCTGCTGCATCGCCTGCGCCACTGGACGAACCGCAACTCGCGCGCCGGCAGCCGCCGCAACATCCACGCCCACTACGACCTGGGCAATGCC
>CAYPDO010000481.1:0-4002 GCA_964409495.1 uncultured Bordetella sp. | reverse complement strand
CACGCCCGGCGCCGGCCAGTCGGGCACGGTGCGGATGTGGTCGCGGATGTAGTCGGCAGTGAGCGCGTGGGCGGCGGTGTGGTGCATGGCGGCAGCGGGCATATGCCGCCCTGCGGCGGCGGATCGGTCCCAGGGCGGGCCTGGGATTGTGCGCGTTTTCCGCGCTGCGGCAGCCTCGCGGGTGGGCCCCGATGGGCGAAGCCTGCGCGCCTGACTAGGCTCGCCACTTCTGACCATTGCCGGCCTGTGCCGCCCCCCTGAGCCTTGAGCCTCGACCTCCTTGCCCGGCCTGACGATGCCGGCGCCGATGCCACCACGTCGGCCCCTGCCGACGTGATGGCCGGGCCGCGTGACCGCTACTGCCGCATCCAGCAGGGCTTTCTGTATGCCAGCGCATGCCTGCCGGCCGCCAGCACGCAGCGGCCGGCGGCCGTGCTGCTGCTGGGCGTGCACCGCGAGGTCAGCTTTGGCGTGGCTGCTGGCAGCGGCGCGCTGCGCCAGGTGGGTGCGGTGGCGGTCCGGCCGCTGGTGCGGCGCCGCCTGCAGGCCGGGCAGGTGCCGGTGGTCAGCCTCAACCTGCACCCGGTGCATGCGTGTTTCCTGCACTGGCGCGCCATCGGCGGCGACGGCCTGCTGCCGCTGCCACGCGAGGCCTTTGACGTGCACAACGCTGCGCTGGCCGACCTGGCCGCCGGCCAGCACGACCGCGCCGCCGGACAGGCGCTGGCCGACGCGCTGCTGGTCACGGTGGCCCCGCTGCTGCCGCCGCCGCCACCCGCGCCGCCCCTGCGCGCCACGCTGTTGCACTGGCTGCAGCAAGAGCCCGAACTCGAGCTGGCCGAGTTGGCCCAGCGCCTGCAGATCTCCTACCACCGCATGTCGCACCTGTTCAGCCGGGCCATCGGCATCGGCTACCGGCAGTGGCGGGCGTTTGCACGGGCGCAGCGCGCCGCAGCGCAGTTCAAGGACGCGCGCACCCTCACCGGCATTGCGCACGAGGCCGGGTTCACCGATTCGGCCCACCTGTCGCACACGTGGCAACGCGCCTACGGACTTTCCCCCAGCTTTGTGCGCCACGATAACTCGGTACAAGCCATCCTCTAGCGCGCTGCCCACCATCGCGCCTCCCGGTCAGCCGGATCGACAGCACCCCCCGAGGAGACAAGCATGAGCCGCACCCACCACCCCTTCAACGCGCTGGCCCTGGCCGCCGTGGCCGCCACGCTGCTGGCCGCCTGTGGCGGCGCCGACGACACCCCCACCGAGAAGGCCGTCAGCGAGCCCGAGGAAACCCGCGCGCAGGACAGCCGCAGCAGCTTCGTACCACGCGCGGCCAGCGCCTACGCCGACTACCAGGCCGGCACCGGCAGCAACGGCGACGGCTTCACGGCCCAGGCCGGCGTGACGGTGGAGACCGACCGCTGGGCCGGCGTGCTCAACGGCTCGGGCTACCGCATCGAAGTGCCCAAGAACTGGAACGGCAAGCTGGTGATGTATGCCCACGGTTATGCCGGCACCGGCAACGAGCTGGTGGTCACCACGCCCAGCACGCTGCGCGCCTACCTGGTGGCCAACGGCTATGCCTGGGCGGCCTCGAGCTACAGCAAGAACTACTACGACGTGCGCGTGGGCGTGGAAGACACCAATGCGCTGGCCAACGAGTTCACCAAGATCGCCGCGGCGCGCGGGCGCACGCTGAGCGCGCCCACCAGGATCTACATCGCCGGGCACTCGATGGGCGGGCACATCACTGCCGCGGCCATCGAGACCGAGGCCGCCACCTACGCGAAGAACAAGGTCAACTACGACGGCGCGCTGCCGATGTGCGGCGTGACCGGCGACACCGAGCTGTTCGACTACTTCAGCGCCTACCAGGCGCTGGCGCAGTACTTTGCCGGCGTGCCCAAGTACCCGGCCACCGGCTGGGCCGATGTCTCGGCCCTGGTGCGCAGCAACCTGTTCACCACCTTCAGCAGCGTGCCCACCGCGCAGGGCCTGAAGCTGCGCGAGGCCATCCGCAACCTCACCGGCGGCGAGCGCCCGATCTTCAACGAGGGCTTTGCCAACACCGGCCTGCAGAACGTGGTGTGGGGCACCTTCGGCGGTGACGGCACGATCAGCGGCATCCTCAACAAGAGCCCGCTGGACACCAACCGCTTCGTCTACCAGCTCGACGCCGACAGCGCCCAGACCGACGAGGAGAAGGCCCTCAACGCCGGCGTGCTGCGCGCCACCGCGGTGGCGGATGCCAACCGCCTGCGCCGCGACGGCCTGCGCTGGATTCCGAAGGTCAACGGCGAGTTCAAGATCCCGGTGGTGTCGATGCACACGCTGGGCGACATGTACGTGCCCTTCCACATGATGCAGATCCACCGCCAGCGCGCCGTGGCCAAGGGCAATGGCAACCTGCTGGTGCAGCGCGCCATCCGCGCCCCCAGCCACTGCGATTTCACCGTCACGGAAACCGTGACCGCCTTCTCCGATCTGGTGAAGTGGGTCGAGCAGGGCACCAAGCCCGCCGGCGACGATGTGCTGACGCCGGCCACCGTGGCCAGCCCGGCCTACGGCTGCACCTTCACGGTCAACACGCCGGTGGCCGGCGAGCCCAGCACGCCGGGCTCGGCGGTCTTCACGCGCACGCTGATGCCGGCCTGCCCCGCAAGCTGATTTCCAGCGGGCGGTCTTGCAGCGGGCTGTCGCCGAGCCGCTCCCAAGGCAGCCCGCCAGCCCGCCCGGCGGGTGCCGCCGCGTCTGCGGCGCCGGGTGCCCCAGCTAGGGCCTGAGCAGCGCGGCCTCGGCCATCGCCAGCGCCTCGGGCAGGCCCGACAGCACCAGCGTGTCGCCGGCCTGCAGCGGCAGCGCATCGTCGGCATCCACCACGCGGCCGCTGGCCTGGCGCACCGACACCACCTGCGCGCCCATCGCGCCCAGCGCCAGATCGCCCAGCGGCTGGGCCAGGCAGGCGGCCGCGGCCGGCAGCGTCACGCTGGCCAGCCGCGCCTGCTGGCGCTCTTCCATGGTGTCGTCGTCGGCGCCATGGAAGTAGCCGCGCAGCAGGTGGTAGCGCTTGTCGCGCGCGTCGCGGGTGACGCGGATCACGCGGCGCATCGGCACGCCCACCAGGGCCAGGGCCTGGGCGGCCAGCATCAGGCTGCCCTCGATGGCCTCGGGCACCACCTCGGTGGCGCCGGCGGCGCGCAGGCGCTCCAGATCGCTGTCGTCGATGGTGCGCACGATCACCGGCACCTTGGGCGCGTGTTCGCGCACCAGGGCCAGGATCTTCAGCGCCGAGGGCGTGTCGTGGTAGCTCACCACCACCGCGCTGGCGCGGCCCAGGCCGGCGGCCATCAGGCTGGGCAGGCGCGCCGCATCGCCGAACACCACGCTCTGGCCGGCGGCGGCGGCCTGGCGCACGCGGTCGGGGTCGAGGTCCAGCGCCATGTACGGGATGCGCTCCTGCGCCAGCAGCCGCGCCAGCGCCTGGCCGCTGCGCCCGTAGCCGCAGATGATGACGTGGCGCTCGCTGGCGATGCTCTTCTTGGCGATGGTGGTCAGCGCCACCGACTGCATCAGCCAGTCGCTGGCCGACAGCTTGTTGACGATGACGTTGCTGTAGAGGATGAGGAACGGCGTCGCCAGCATGCTGAGCACCATGCTCGCCAGCACCGGGCTCATCCACTCCGGCGCCACCAGGCCGCGGTCGGCGCCCAGCGTCAGCAGCACGAAGCCGAACTCGCCGGCCTGCGCCAGGTACAGGCCGGTGCGCAGCGCCACGCCGGGCGCGGCGCGGAAGGCGCGCGCCAAGAGCGCCACCAGCACGAACTTGCCGATCACCGGCGCGCTCGTGAGCATCAGCACCAGCGCCCATTGCTCGATGACGGGCCGCCAGTCGAGCTTCATGCCGATGGTGATGAAGAAGAGGCCCAGCAAAACGTCGTGGAACGGCCGGATGTCGGTCTCGACCTGGTGCTTGTATTCGGTCTCGGCCACCAGCATGCCGGC
>CAYPDO010000480.1:0-4010 GCA_964409495.1 uncultured Bordetella sp. | reverse complement strand
CTGCCGCACCGCGTGCGCTACATGCTGCGCGCCAGCATCGCCATCAACGAGCTGCAGCAGAACCAGCGCCGCCTGTCCAACGCCCAGCGCATCGGCGAGATGGGCGACTGGGAATGGGACGTGGGCAGCGACCGGCTCGAGCCCTCGATGCAGGCCTGGCGCCTGTTCGGCCACCCTGGCGACGCCGCGCACACCGGCCTGCCCGGCTTCTTCGCCACCGTGCATGCCGACGATGCCGAGCGCCTGCAGCGCGCCATCGAGCGCGCGGTGGAACAGGGCGAGGGTTTCGCCATCGACCACCGCGTGCTCACCTGGGACGGCGCGCTGCGCCACCTGCACCAGCAGGTGGAGGTGATCGAGCGCATCCCCGGCGGCGCGGCGCGGCGCCTGGCCGGCGCGGTGCATGACGTCACGCGCTCGAAGGACGCCGAGGAGCAGATCCGCCGCCTGGCCTACTTCGATCCGCTGACCGGCCTGCCCAACCGCCTGCTGTTCACCGAGCAGCTGGCGCGTGCGCTGGCCCAGGCCGAGCGGCATGCGCGGCGCATCGCGATCATGTTCGTCGACCTCGACAACTTCAAGCGCGTCAACGACACGCTGGGCCACAAGGCCGGCGACGAGCTGCTCAAGACCGCCAGCGCCCGCCTGGCCTGCGCACTGCGCGGCCACGACCTGCTGGCGCGCAGCGGCGACACCCGGCCCGCGCCGCTGGACCTGGGCCAGCCAACCGGTGGCCACACGCTGGCGCGCCTGGGCGGCGACGAGTTCATCGTGCTGCTCACCGACGTGGCCCGGCCCGATGACGCCGCCACCGTGGCGCAGCGCCTGGTGGCGCAGATGGCCGAGCCGGTGTCGGTGATGGGCACCGAGGTGTTCGTGGGCGCCAGCGTGGGCGTGGCCACCTATCCCGAGGACGGCGCCGACATCGACACCCTGCTGATGAACGCCGACACCGCGATGTACCGCGCCAAGGCCGCCGGGCGCGGCGGCATCCAGCTCTACGACCGCTCGATGAACGCCCGCGCGCTGGACCGCCTGCGCATGGAGACGCGGCTGCGCCGCGCCATCGAGCGCCAGGAGTTCGTGCTGCACTACCAGCCGCGCGTGGACGTGGTCAGCGGCCGCATCGTGGGCGCCGAGGCACTGATCCGCTGGCAGCACCCCGAACGCGGTCTGCTGCCGCCGGGCGAGTTCATCCCGCTGGTCGAGGACGCCGGCCTGGTGATCCCGATCGGCGAATGGGTGATCGAGGCCACATGCCGCCAGATCGCGGCCTGGCGCGATGCCGGCCTGATGCCGGTGCCGGTGGCGGTGAACCTGGCCTCCACCCACCTGCGCGAGCGTGGCCTGCCGCTGCTGGTGGCGCAGGCGCTGCGCGGGCACGACGTGGCCGCGCCGATGCTGGAGATCGAGGTCACCGAATCCATCCTGCTGGCCGAGCCCGAGCTGAGCTGCCAGATCGCCTGCCAGCTGAGCGACATGGGCGTGAAGCTGTCGATCGACGATTTCGGCACCGGCTACTCGTCGCTGGGCTACCTGAAGCGCCTGCCGATCGCGGCGCTGAAGATCGACCGCAGCTTCGTGCGCGACATCGTCACCGACCCCGACGACGAGGCCATCGTCAGCGCCATCATCGCGCTGGCCCACAGCCTGAAGCTCAAGGTGGTGGCCGAGGGCGTGGAAACGCGCGAGCAGCTGGCCTTTCTGCAAAGCCAGCACTGCGACGAGTACCAGGGCTTCCTGACCAGCCGCGCCGTGGCGCCCGACGAGTTCGGCGAGCTGCTGCGCCGCGAGGTGCTGCCGCAGGTGCGCCTCGTCGCGTGAGCTGGGGCACCCGGCCTCGCGGCTACGCGAGTCCACCCGCCAGGCGGATTGCGGGCCGGCTCGGGGCGGCCCGGGGCCCGGCCCGCCGGGGCGCAACCGGCGCCGTGGGCGCTGCGGGCGGTGTCACCGGGAGCCGCCACTAATCGCGCGCTTGCCCTGTGGCGAGGGCGGCGCGCATCATCGCGCCGCCCCCTGTCGGGGCCAAGGTGAAGGCATGGGTGAGCCCGTGGCGCCGGGCAGTCCGGTGCGGTTTCCATGGCAGGCGCGCGATGTGCGCGGCCTGTCGCAGCTGGGTTTCGATGCCGCGCTGGGCCTGACCGGCCTGGTGGAGGCGCTGCACCACACCATCGCGCGGCGCACCGGCATCGTGGCCGCGGTGCCGGCAGGCCGGCCCGGCGGCATCACCGGGCTGGTGTACGGCGCGGTGCGGGGTGGCATGCAGCTGGCCGGCCGCGCCGCCGATGCCTTGTTGCGCGTGTGGCCCGAGGCGGCCGATGACGCCGCGCCGCCCTCGCCCGAGCGCGAGGCCGCGCTGGCCGCGCTCAACGGCGTGTTCGGCGATCACCTGGCCGCCACCGGCAACCCGCTGGCCATCACGATGGCGCTGCGCGCGGGCGGTCGGCGGCTGACGCTGTCACGCGAGGCACTGGCCGCCGCGCTGCCGGCTGCCAGCCGGCGCCTGGTGGTGCTGGTGCACGGCCTGTGCATGAACGATCTGCAATGGCAGCGTGAGGGCCACGAGCATGGTGCGGCACTGGCACGCGAGCTGGGCTTCACGCCCGTCTGGCTGCACTACAACAGCGGCCTGCATGTGTCGCAGAACGGCCGGGGCTTGGCCGCGTTGCTCGAACAGCTGGTGGCGCAGTGGCCGCAGCCGGTGGACGAGCTGGTGATCGTGGGCCACAGCATGGGTGGCCTGGTGGCGCGCAGCGCCTGCCATGCGGCGGCGCAGGCCGGCATGGCCTGGCCCGCCCGCCTGACGCGCCTGGTATGCCTGGGTACGCCGCACCACGGCGCGGCGCTGGAACGCGGTGGCCGGCTGGTGGATGCGCTGCTCAGCTTCAGCCCCTATGTGGCGCCCTTTGCGCGCCTGGGCAAGGCGCGCAGCGCCGGCATCACCGATCTGCGCTACGGCAACCTGCTGGATGCGCACTGGCAGGGCCCGCAGGGCGAGGACCGCCGCCATGACCAGAAGCGCGACGAGCGCCAGCCCGTGCCCCTGCCCGCCGGCGTGCTGGTGGGCCTGGTGGCCGCCACCACCGCCGAGCAGCCCAGCGGCCTGCGCCATGCGCTGCTGGGCGACGGCCTGGTCTCGGTGGCCAGCGCCTTCGGCGAGCACCGGCGCGCCGGGCTGCGGCTGGCGGTGCCGGCCGAACGCTGCGTCTTGATCACGCGCGCCAATCACTTCGATCTGCTGAGCCGGCCCGAGGCCTACGCCCAGCTGCACCGCTGGCTGGCGCAGCCGCTGGCCGCGCCGCGGTAACCCGGCGCAGCGCTGCTGCGGGCCGGGCCAGCAGCGTAGCCGGTGCTCGTCAGCAGGCTGATGATCAGTGCAGTGCTAGCATCCGGCGCCCATGAAGAAGGCCGCCGCCACCGCCTGCATGCCCCCCGCCGCCAGCGTCGATCTTGACGCCCTGCCCGGCTTCCACATCCGCCGGCTGCAGCAGATCGCGGTGGCCATCTTTCTGCAGGAGACCGAGGCCCACGGCATCACGCCGGTGCAGTACGCCGCGTTGCAGGCGGTGCAGACCTCACCGGGGCTGGACCAGCGCTCGCTGGCGCGTGCGATCGGCTTCGACACCTCGACCATTGCCGGCGTGGTGGACCGGCTGGAGGCGCGCGGCTGGGTGCAGCGCAATGCCTCGCCCACTGACCGGCGCGTGCGGCTGCTGACCATCACCGGTGCCGGCCAGGCGTTGTTGCTGGCCGTGCAGCCCGACATGCTGCGCGCGCAGCAGCGCATGCTGGCGCCGCTGTCGGCGGACGAGCAGGCGGAGTTCATGCGCATGCTGCGGCGGCTGGTGACGGCGAACAACGCGTCGAGCCGGGCGCCGAGCGATCTGGTTTGAGCTTGCCGCGCTTTTGGCGGGTTGGGTTGGTTGGCTTGTTGGATGGGTTCGCCCATTGCTCGCTGCAGCCCGCCGGTCTCGCCCGGCCGGCGAGGTCCTTTCTTGTCGCGACAAGAA
>CAYPDO010000479.1:0-4020 GCA_964409495.1 uncultured Bordetella sp. | reverse complement strand
GGGGCTGGCATCGGCCTGCACGAAGGCGTCGAACAGCCGGCCCTGCTGCGGCGCGGCAATGCCGGGCCCGGTGTCGGTGACCGTGAAACGCATCAGGCCGGGCCTGTCGGGATGCAGCGCTTCCACGCGCAGGCGCACCCAGCCCTGATCGGTGAACTTCACCGCATTGCCCAGCAGGTTTACCAGCGCCTGCGCCAGGCGCGTGACATCGCCATGCAGCTGTACCGGCACGTCGCCCGCCTCGACGAGCAGCTCCAGGCCCTTGGCGCGCGCGGCATCGATCACCAGGTCGACGGCGCGGCGCAGCAGGTCGTCGAGCGCGAAGTCGCCGGGCTCGAGTGCCATGTGGCCGGATTCGATCTTCGCCAGGTCGAGCACGTCGGTGATCACCGCCAGCAGGTGGCCCGCCGCCGCGCCCACCTTGCGCAGGCGCGTTTCGTGGCGTGTACCGGCCAGATCGCGCAGCAGCAGGTGGTTCAGGCCGATGATGGCGTTCATCGGCGTGCGGATCTCATGGCTCATGTTGGCCAGGAAATCGGTCTTGGCCTGGCTGGCGGCCTCGGCGTGGTCGCGCGCGCGCGCCAGCTCGGCATTGGCCTGCTCGAGCCGCTGCTCGGCCTCGCGCAGCTCGGTCACATCGGTCACCAGCACGAAGATGCCGCGCACGCGGCCATCGTGCCAGTCGGGGATGAACTGCGTCCACACCGTCGACGGGCTGCCGTCGTGGCGCTTCAGCGGGCGCTGGAAGTGCTGCGGCTGGCCGGCCAGCGCCGCCTCGATGCGCGGCAGCGACACCTCGTACACCTCGGGCGGCGTGACCTCGCAGACATGGCGGCCGATCATCTGCTCGGGCGCATGCCCGAACCAGCGCAGGTAGCCGAGGTTGGCAAAGCGGCAGCGCTTGTCGGCGTCCCAGTAGCCGATGAGGCCGGGCATGTTGTCGGCCACGGTGCGCAGAAAGGCCTCGCTGTCGCGCAGCGCGGCCAGGGTCTGGGCCAGCGCCTGCGTGCGCTCGGCCACGCGCGCCTCCAGCTCGGCGCGGTCACGCTGCTGCTGCGTGGCCGCATGGTGCAGCGCGGTGACATCGCGCACGATGCACAGCGTGGCCGTCTCGCCGTCGAAGTGCGTGGGCCGCGCCTGCAAGAACAGCCAGCGTGGCGCGGCCTGTGGGCCGCCGTCTTCCAGCGCCACGGGCAGCAGGCGCAGCGTGTGCTGGCGGTCGTCGTCGGCCGCGCCATCGCTCACCGCATCGGGCATGTCGCGGCCCGGCCCGGCATGGCCTGCGTGGTCCGCTTCGCCGGCGCTGCGACGATGGCAGATCTGATGCCAGCGCACACGGTCTTCCGGCACCAGGCGGGCCGCCAGATCGTCGGCGTCCAGCAGCGTCTGGCCGGCGGGTGCGCCGATCAGCCGCACCAGCGCAGGGTTGTGGAACAGCAGGCGTTCGCCACGCACCACCAGCACGCCGTCGGTCATGGCTTCCAGCACACGCCGCTGGCTGAGCTCGCTGGTGCGCAAGCGGGCCTGCGCCGCCGCATGGTCCAGCGTGCCGCGCAGCAGCACCGTGCACAGGCCCAGCAGCAGCAGCCCGGCACCGGCCACCACGGCCTCCATCCAGTGCTGCTGGGCGTCGCGCAGGCGCTCGTAGTCGCGGCTGCGGGCCTCGATCCGGCGGTCCAGCAGGTCAGCCAGCCGGTGCAGCGCCAGGCGCATGTCGAGATCACTCTGGCTGCCGCGCTGCCAGGTCTGCAGGCGGCCTTCGAAGTCCGCCACCACTTCGCTGGCCGCGTCGTTGCCGTCGACGCCCACGCTGCCATCGGCCAGGCGCAGGCTGCGCAGCGCCTGGTTCACGCGCGCCAGGCCCACCTCGCGCTGCCAGGGGCTGTCGACGCCACCGGCCAGTGCCAGGTGAAGCATGCCGGTGTCGAGATCGATGCGTGACTGGCGTGCCTGTTGCAACCCGGTGCGGGCGGTCTCCTGCTGGCGGTCCTGCCAGTCATCGACGGCCACGATGGCTGCGCAGGCCAGCACGGTGGCCATCAGCGTGACGCGGATCCATCGGGCCAGCGCGCGCAGGTCGCGCACCGGGCGTCGCCGCTGCGCCGTCAGGCCGGCGATGCGCCCGCGTGCCGGTGGCTCGGCGACCGGCGCGCCCGCACCGCTGCTCATCGGGCCAGCACCTGCTCGGCGCTGGCGCGGTCGGGCAGGTCGTCGGGCCCCAGGCCCAGCCGTGCCAGCAAGGCCAGATGCTCGGCGTCGCCCAGCAGCGGGCCCAGTGTGGCGTCCCAGGCCTCGGCCAGCGCAGCATCGGCCTGGCGGAACTCGAAGGCGGTGTAGGCCAGGCTCTCGGCTGCGCCGTCCTGCGGCCGGCGTGCGGTCTCGGCCAGCAGCCGTCCGCCCGTGCCGGCCGCCAGATGCTGCACGGCCGGCCACGACAGCGCCAGCGCGTCGGCCCGGCCGGCCAGCACTGCCGCCACGCCGGACCGCGCATCGGGCACTTCGATCAGGCGATCGGCCGGCAGGTGCAGCGTGCGCAGGCGCCCGAGCTCGACCGATTGGGCCAGCGCCGCGATGCGCAGGTGCGGCCGGGCCACGGCCGCAGCGTAGTCGAGCCCGGTCATGGTGCCGGGCCGCATGGACAGCCAGCCTGCGGCCACGCGCAAGGTGGGCCGCGAGAAACGCAGCACCCGGGCGCGCTCTGCGGTGATGAACATGCCGGCAGCCACCACGTCGAAGCGGCCCTGCTGCAGGCCCGGGATCAGTTGGGCGAACTCGGTCTGCACCCACTCGACACGCGGGGCGCCCAGCCGCTGCGCCACGCGCTGGGCCAGTTCGGTGGCCTCGCCCTGGATGCGCCCCTGTTCATCCACCCAGGCATAGGGCGGTTCCACCGCATAGCCGATGCGCACGCTGCCGCTGCGTTGCAGGCGCGCCAGCGCGTCATCGGTGCGGCCGCTCAGCCACCAGGTGCCCAGCAAACCGAGCAGGACCAGCACCAGTACACCGCCGATCAGCGCACCCCGCCTCCGCGATCCAACAGCTTGTCCAGCAGGCACCCAGATCTCCTCCAGCCTCGACGGTGCGCGCGCGCGAGCTGCACATCGGACCAGCGGCACTCTAGGTGCCACCGGGCGGATTGGCGTGCCAGAGCGACCGTACGATGGATGTTATCCCCTCAAGCCGTGCCCAAGTTGTCAGGTCGCCGCAATGCACCGGTTCTAAGCTGGCGGCTTCCATCCAAACCTGTGGAGACAGCCATGAGCCTGCCGCGAGACGTGTTTGTCGTTGCCGCTGCCCGCACCGCCATCGGTACCTTCGGCGGATCGCTGAAGGACACCGCGCCCGCCGACCTGGCGGCACTGGTGGTCAGGGCCGCACTGGAGCGCTCCGGCGTGACCCCCGAGCGCGTGGGCCACCTGGCCATGGGCACCGTGGTCACCACCGAGCCGCGCGACTGCTACCTCAGCCGCCTGGCCGCGGTGAACGCCGGCCTGCCCAAGGAGGTGCCGGCCTTCAACGTCAATCGCCTGTGCGGCTCGGGCCTGCAAGCCATCGTCTCGGCGGCCCAGGCCATCGCGCTGAGCGATGCCGAGGTGGCCATCGGCGCCGGCTGCGAGGTGATGTCGCGCGGCGCCTACCTGGTGCCTTCGGCCCGTTTTGGCGCGCGCATGGGCGATGTGCAGATGATCGACCTGATGGTCGGCGCGCTGCACGACCCCTTCCACAAGATCCACATGGGCATCACGGCCGAGAACGTGGGCGAGCAGTTCGGCATCAGCCGCCAGCAGATGGACGAGCTGTCGGTGGAAAGCCACCGCCGCGCCGCGGCCGCCATTGCCGCCGGCCGCTTCAAGGACCAGATCGTCCCGGTGATGCTCAAGACGCGCAAGGGCGAGGTGGCGTTTGACACCGACGAGCATGTGAAGGCCGACACCACGATGGAGACGCTGGGCAAGATGAAGCCGGCGTTCAAGAAGGACGGCAGCGTGACCGCAGGCAATGCCTCGGGCCTCAAAGACG
>CAYPDO010000478.1:3131-4021 GCA_964409495.1 uncultured Bordetella sp. | reverse complement strand
TCACCGGCACGCCCATGCGCAGCACGGCCTTGGCGAACAACTCGTTGGCCGAGGCCGAGCCCGAGCCATTGACATTGGCGAACTTGATGACGAAGTCGTTGAGGGCTTCGATGCGCTTCATGCCATGGCTCCTGCGCGTTGGGCCGCCGGCTTGCCATCGCGGCAGGCCGGGCCGGCCTTGGTGGTCAGCAGCAGAAACTTCTGCATGTCCCAGGCGCCGGTGGGGCAGCGCTCGGCGCACAGGCCGCAGTGCAGGCACACGTCCTCGTCCTTGACCATCACGCGGCCGGTCTTCAGCGGTGCGCCCACGTACAGCGCCTGCGCCAGGTTCAGCGCCGGGGCCTGCAGGCGCTGGCGCAGCGTGGCCTCGTCGGGCGCGTCGTCGGTGAAGCTGATGCAGTCCATCGGGCAGATGTCCACGCAGGCATCGCACTCAATGCAGGCCTTGGGCGTGAACACCGTCTGCACATCGCAGTTCAGGCAGCGCGCGGCCTCCTTGAAGGCCGTGGCGGCATCGAAGCCGAGCTCCACCTCCACCGCGATGCTGGCCAGCGCCTGCTCGGCCTTGGCCCAGGGCACCTTGAAGCGCAGGTCGTTGCTGGGCGCGTTGTCGTAGCTCCACTCATGGATGCCCATCTTCTGGGACACCAGGTTCACATGCGGCGGTGGCCGCTGCGTCACCGGCTCGCCATGCAGCAGGCGGTCGATGCTGACGGCCGCCTCATGGCCATGGGCCACCGCGGTGATGATGTTCTTCGGGCCGAAGGCCGCGTCACCCCCGAAGAACACCTGCGGCAGCGATGACTGGTGCGTCACCGCATCCAGCACCGGCAGGCCCCAAGCGTCGAAGGCGATGCCGGCATCGCGCTCGATCCACGGGAACGCGTTCT
>CAYPDO010000478.1:0-3121 GCA_964409495.1 uncultured Bordetella sp. | reverse complement strand
GCCGCCCACCGCCACCAGCACCTCGTCGCACGGCACGTCGACATCGGGCTGGCCGCTGGGCTTGAGCGTGCGGCGGCCCTTCTCGTCGTACACCGACTCGACGATCTCGAAGCGCATGCCCACCAGCTGGCCGTTCTCCACCAGAAAGGCCTTGGGGCTGTGGCAGGGCTTGATCGGGATGCCCTCGTGCTCGGCGTCCTCCTTCTCCCAGGGCGAGGCCTTCATGTCCTCGTAGGTCGAGCGCACCAGCACAGTCACCTGCTCGGCGCCCAGGCGGCGTGCCGAGCGGCAGCAGTCCATCGCCGTGTTGCCGCCGCCCAGCACGATCACCCGCTTGCCCACCGCCGTGACATGGCCGAACGAGACCGACGCCAGCCAGTCGATGCCGATGCGGATCTGCGCGGCGGCCTCGTCGCGGCCGGGGATCTTCAGGTCGCGCCCGCGCGGCGCGCCGCTGCCGACGAACACGGCATCGAAGCCCTCGGCCAGCAGCGCCTTCATCGAGCCGATGTACTGGCCGCTGCGGAACTCGACGCCCAGGTGCAGGATGTGGCCCACCTCCTCGTCGATCACCCGCTCGGGCAGGCGAAAGCGCGGCACCTGGCTGCGCATGAAGCCGCCGGCCTTGCGCTCGCCGTCGAACACGGTCACGGCATAGCCCTGCAGCGCCAGGTCACGCGCCACGGTGAGTGAAGCCGGGCCGGCACCCACGCAGGCCACGCGCTTGCCGCTGCGGGGCAAGGCGCGCGGGATCATGGCCCGCACCTCGTCGCCCTTCAGGTCGGCCGCCACGCGCTTCAGGCGGCAGATGGCCACCGGCTCGGGCTTGGCCGCGTTGTGGTCCTCCACCCGCCCGCGCCGGCAGGCCGGCTCGCAGGGCCGGTCGCAGGTGCGGCCCAGGATGCCGGGGAACACGTTGGACACCCAGTTCACCATGTACGCCTCGTCGTAGCGACGCTGCGCGATCAGGCGGATGTACTCGGGCACGGGGGTGTGGGCCGGGCAGGCCCACTGGCAATCGACGACCCGGTGGAAATACGCCGGATCGGCCACATCGGTGGAACGCACGTCGGCCTGCCTCCTGTTGTGGGGCCTGGCTGCGATGCAGCATCTGCGCCGATCGGCACGCCAGCAAAACCCTTGGTGTGCGAACCAGTCTACGCCCGGCCCCGCTGCCGTCGCACCGGGCTTACACCGGGGCCGTGTCGTCATGGCGACGGGCGCGGCGCACGGCGGGATCGAGCCAGGCCACCACGGCGGCGCCCGCCCACACCACGCCAAACACCGCCAGCGCCGTGCTGGTGCCGTGGTGCTCCAGCAGCCAGCCGCACGCCGCCGCGCCCACCGGGATCAGCCCCATCGCCACCAGCCGGAAGCTGCTGTTGACGCGGCCCTGCAGCCCATCGGGAATCATCGCCAGCCGGTGGCTGAACTGCACCACGTTGTAGATCGGGGCGCAGAACATGATCACGCCGTACACCAGGCCCAGGCTCCACACGCCGCTGCCCAGCGCATACAGCGGAAACACCGCCGCCTCGACACACAGCAGGCCGATGACCGCCGGCCCGAACTGCACCCGCCGCTGCACCGCCGGCCCCAGCAGCGCGCCCAGCACCGCGCCGACGCCGCCGCACGAGAACACCCAGCCCACCTGCGCCTCGCTGGCGCCATGCTGGCGCGCCAGCACGATGAGCAGCAGCGGCACCGCGGCCTGCACGCCGTTGACCACGCTGGTGATCAGGGCCATGTCGCGCACCAGGCGCTCGCGCCACAGCCAGCGCAGGCCTTCGGCCACCTCGGTGCGCAGGCGCCGCGGCGCGCTGCGCGGCGCGTGCGCCAGCGGCGTCTTCAGCCTGAACAAGGCCCACCAGGCCAGGCCATGGCACAGCACATCCAGCCCGAAGGCCGCGGCGCGCCCGGCGCCCTGGTACAGCGCCGCGCCCAGCGCCGGCCCCACCACCGCCGCGGCGCCGTAGCCGGCCTGGTTCTGCGCCGTGGCCGCCGGCAACTGCCCGGGCGGCACCACGCGCGGCAGCGAAGCCGTGCCGGCGATGTTGACGAAGACGTGGAACACGCCTTCCAGCATGGCCACGGCATACAGGTGCGGCAGGCTCAGCCGGTCCAGCGCCAGGGCCAGCGCCAGGCTCAGCACGGCCACGATGCGCCCGGCCAGGCAGTGCAGCATCAGGCGGCGGCGATCCCAGCGGTCCACCAGCACGCCCACTGGCAATGTGAGCAGCAGAAAGGGCAGCATGTGCAGCACGGCCACCCAGCTGGCCTTCTGCGGCGAGCCGGTGAGCGCCAGCACCAGCAGCGGATAGACCACCCCGGTGGCCTGGCCGCCCAGGTTGGCCACCACCTGGGCGCCCCACAGCCGCATGAAATCCGGCTGGCGCCACAGCGGCGCGCCGGGGCCGGCCGGCACGCTCACACCACGCGCTGCGGCTTCACGAACCCGTCGATCTTCTTGCCCTTGCGTGCACGCTTGCCCACGTAGGCGGCCAGCGCGGCCGGCCGCAGCACCTCGTCCTTGGGCTTGCCGCCGCGGCCCTGGCCCAGCACCGTGACTGTGTCAACGACGGTGGCCGCCGAGACCAGCGGGCACTGCGCATCCACATCCATCAGCGTGAGGCCCTTGCCGCCATTGGGCTGCAGCTTCAGCTCATCCAGCGCAAACACCAGCAGGCGGCCGTCGGCCGCCAGCGTGGCCACCTGGCGGTGCGCCGGCAGCACCACGGCCGGCGGCAGCAGCCGGTCGGCATCGGCCAGGGTCAGGAAGGCCTTGCCGGCGCGGTTGCGGCCCTGCATGTCGCCCACCTTGGCCAGCAGGCCGAAGCCGCCGCTGTTGGCCAGCAGCAGCGTGGTGTCGGCGTTGCCGGCAAAGTAGTGCGCCGGCTGGGTGCCCGGCGCCAGATCGATCAGCGTGGTGATGGGCACGCCATCGCCACGCCCGCCCGGCAGGCTGGCCGCGGCCACCGAATACACGCGGCCATCGCCGCCCGCGGGCGAGCCGAAGACCAGCAGCGTGTCGACACTGCGGCAAGCAAAGGTGGCGCACAGCGCATCGCCGGCCTTGAACTGCAGCGCCGCCGGGTCCACCTCATGGCCCTTGAGGGCGCGC
>CAYPDO010000477.1:0-4024 GCA_964409495.1 uncultured Bordetella sp. | reverse complement strand
GCTGCTGTACCTGATCCGCAAGCAGAACTTCAACATCCTCGACATCCCGCTGGCCGACGTGACGCGCCAGTACCTGGCCTATGTCGACCAGATCCGCCAGCGCAACCTCGAGCTGGCCAGCGAATACCTGCTGATGGCGGCGATGCTGATCGAGATCAAGTCGCGCATGCTGCTGCCACCCAAGAAGAGCGACGACGGCCATGAGGCCGCCGACCCGCGGGCCGAGCTGGTGCGCCGCCTGCTGGAGTACGAGCAGATGAAGCTGGCCGCCGCACGGCTGGACCAGCTGCCGGTGATCGGCCGCGACTTCCTGCGCGCGCAGGTGCACATCGAGCAAAGCCTGAAGCCGCGCTTTCCCGATGTCGAGGTGGCCGATCTGCGCGAGGCCTGGGCCGACATCCTGCGCCGCGCGCGGCTGAACCAGCACCACCGCATCAGCCGTGAGCAGCTCAGCGTGCGCGAGCACATGAGCCTGGTGCTGCGCACGCTGCAGGCCCGGCGCTTCGTCGAGTTCGAGGAGCTGTTCGACCCCACGCGCGGCGTGCCGGTGATGGTGGTGACCTTCATCGCCATGCTGGAGCTGGCGCGCGAGCACCTGCTCGAGATCACCCAGGCCGAGGCCTTCGCGCCGATCTACGTGCGCCTGGCCTACACCCCGGCCTGACCCCGGCCCACTCCGGGGCGGTGCGGCGGGTTCAGTCGTCGCGCTGGTACCGTGGCAGCGGCTGGCCGCAATCGCGGCAGTAGCGTGCGCTCGGCAGGTGGCCTTCGGTGAGGCAGGCCGGGCAGGTGCGCGTGGTGGTCTCGGCCGGGCTGCGGCGGGCGGTGAACTCGGCGCTGACGATGCCGGTGGGCACGGCCAGCGTGCCCCAGCCCAGCAGCATCATCACGCTGGCGATCAGGCGGCCCAGGTCGGTCTTGGGCGTGATGTCGCCGAAGCCCACGGTGGTCATCGTGGTGATGGCCCAGTACACCGACACCGGCACGCTGGTGAAGCCGTTGGCCGGCCCCTCCACCACGTACATCAGCGTGCCCATCACCAGCGTGACCAGCAGCACGAAGCCGAGAAACACCGCGATCTTGCGCCGCGTGGCCCACAGCGCGCGGCCCAGCGCACCGTATTCGCTGACATAGGCCGCCAGCTTCAGGATGCGGAAGATGCGCAACAGGCGCAGCACGCGCACATCGATCAGCGCATGCACGCCGGGCATCAGCAGCGCCAGGTAGGTGGGTGCGATGGCCAGCAGATCGACCACGCCGAAGAAGCTGCGCGCATAGCGCCAGGGGTGCTGCACGCAGGCCAGGCGCAGCAGGTACTCCAGCGTGAACAGCGCCGTGAAGCCCCACTCGAACACCGTGAACACCTCGCCCCACTGGGCATGCAGGCTGGCCACGCTGTCGAGCATCACCACCACCACGCTGGCCACGATCAGCGCCACCAGGGCCAGGTCGAAGGCGCGGCCGGCACGCGTGTCGGCCTCGAAGATGATGGTGTAGGCGGCCAGCCGCCAGCCGCGCAGCGGGCGGCCGAAGCGCTGGGCCGCGGGCGCGGCAGCGGCGGGCGTGCCGGCCTCGGGCGGTGTGGCGGGGGTGGCGGTGGGCAATGCGCTCATGCCCCGGATGCTAAGGCGACTGTGGCACAGTCCCGCCTTCCCCCGCCCTGCCCCGCACCGCTTCCTGATGGCACTCAAGTCGACGATCTACAAGGCCACGCTGCAGCTCTCGGACATGGACCGTCATGTCTACGGCGAGCACGCGCTGACCCTGGCCCTGCATCCCAGCGAGACCGAAGAGCGCCTGATGGTGCGCGTGCTGGCCTTCGCGCTGAACCTGCCGGCCGACGACCTGAACGGCACGCTGCAGTTCGCGCGCGGCCTGTCCGATGCCGACGAGCCCGACCTGTGGCAGAAGGACTTGTCCGAGCAGCTGATCCAGTGGATCGAGGTGGGCCAGCCCGACGAGCGCCGCCTGTCCAAGGCCTGCGGCCGCGCCGAGCGCGTGGCCATCTACGCCTATGCCAGCAGCACGCCGATCTGGTTTGCCGGCATCGCCAACAAGATCACCCGTTTGTCCAACCTGAAGGTGTGGCAGGTGCCGGCCGATCAGAGCCAGGCCCTGGCAGCGATGGCCAGCCGCGCCATGCGCCTGAGCATCTCGGTGCAGGACAGCCACGTGTACGTCAGCGACGACGACCGCCATGTCGAGATCACGCCGCACGCCCTGTGGGGCGCGGAGGCCTGAAATGCGCCCGCTCCGCCGACGTGAACTGCTTCTCTCGCTGCCGGCGCTGGTCGGCACCAGCCTGACCATGAGCCAAGCCGACGCCGCCCCCCCCACCCCCGACGACGATCCCTACCTGTGGCTGGAAGACGTGCAGGGCGAGCGCGCGCTGGCCTGGGTGCGCGAGCGCAACGCCGCCACGCGCAAGCTGCTCGAGGCGCATCCGCGATTTGCCGCCACACGCAGCGGCCTGCGCGCCATCCTCGATTCACGCGACCGCATCCCGGCCGTGGCGCGCCGCGGCGACCAGTTCTACAACGTGTGGCGCGATGCCGAGCATCCGCGCGGCCTGTGGCGCCGCACCACGCTGGTGGAGTTCCGCAAGGACCACCCGGCCTGGGAAACCGTGATCGACCTCGACGCGCTGGCCAAGGCCGAGGGCGAGAACTGGGTCTGGGCCGGCGCCACCGCGCTGGGGCCTGACTACCGCCGCTGCCTGATCAGCCTGTCGCGCGGCGGCGCCGATGCCACGGTGATCCGCGAATTCGACACGGTGGCCAAGCGCTTCGTGCCGGCTGACCAGGGCGGCTTCCAGATCCCCGAGGCCAAGAGCCGCGTGGCCTGGGCCGATGCCGACACGCTGTATGTGGGCAGTGATTTCGGCCCGGGCTCGCTCACCGATTCCGGCTACCCGCGGGTGATCCGCCGCTGGCGCCGCGGCACGCCGCTGGCCACCGCGCCGGTGGTGTTCGAGGGCCAGGCGGCCGATGTGAGCGTGTCGGTCTCGGTCGACCGCACGCCGGGCTTCGAGCGCACCGTGTTTGCGCGCGCCACCGATTTCTACAACGCCGAGCTGTCGCTGCTGCAGCCCGACGGCAGCCTTGCCCGCATCGCGCTGCCCAGCGATGCCGAACTCGATTTCTGGCGCGACCTGGCCCTGGTGAGCCTGCGCAGCGACTGGACACTGGCCGGCCAGCGCTGGCCCGCCGGTGCGCTGCTGGCCGGTGACGCGCAGGCCCTGCTGGCCGGCCGCCCGGTGGCCTGGCATGCGCTGTTCACACCCAGCGCCACGCGCTCGCTGGCCAGCCACAGCACCACGCGCAGCCATGTGCTGCTCAATGTGATGGACAACGTGGCCGGCAAGCTGGAGGAATGGCAGCGCGAGGGCAGCGGCGCATCCATCCGCTGGACGCGACGCGAGGTGGCCACGCCCTACCCCGGCACGCTGAGCGCCAGCGCGCTGCACGATCCGCTGCTGGCGCAGGACGCCCTGGGCGAGAGCTACTGGCTCAGCTACACCGACTTCCTCACACCGGATTCGCTGATGCTGGGCCGCACCGGCCGCGACGCGCGCGAGCCGATGAAGGCGCGCAAGGCCTTCTTCGACGCCGCCGGCATGCGCGTGGAGCAGCGCTTCGCCACCTCCAAGGACGGCACCCGCGTGCCCTATTTCGTGGTGTGGCCCCCGGGCGCCAAGGCCGATGGCCGCAATCCCACGCTGCTGTACGGCTATGGCGGCTTCGAGGTCTCGCAGCGGCCCTGGTACTCGGCCGGCTTCGGCCAGGCCTGGTATGCGCACGGTGGCGTGCTGGTGGTGGCCAACATCCGCGGCGGCGGCGAGTTCGGCCCGGCCTGGCACCAGGCGGCCACCAAGGCCCACAAGCAGCGCAGCTACGACGACTTCGCCGCCGTGGCCGAAGACCTGATCGCCCACAAGATCAGCAGCCCGCGCCCCCTGGGCTTCGAGGGCGGCAGCAACGGCGGCCTGCTGGTCGGCGCGCGGCTGCTGCAGCGGCCCGAGCTG
>CAYPDO010000476.1:0-4030 GCA_964409495.1 uncultured Bordetella sp. | reverse complement strand
CACACGCCCATGCCCGAGCGGCGCAGGAAGGCGCGGCGGTCCATCGTGGGCACGGCGCGGGCAACCCCGCGCACGAGGCTGTTGACGAGGCCCGAGGCGTTCGGGCCCGCAGGGGTGGAGCGGCGGGTCAGCAACATGGCTTCTCCAGGTGACGTGGCGGGGCCGCGCGGGCTGCGCAGCCGTCAGGGCAGATGGGGGGCGTCAGACCTTGGCGGTCTTGTAGTAGCGCTTGACGTGCTCGGTGAGCTGGTAGCCGCCGCCAGCCTCAGGGGCCGGTTTGGCAGCCTCGGCCACGACGGCCGGTGTCTCGCTGCGCGAGGCCAGCGCGGCCACACCGGCCAGCGCGCCGGCGGCGCCCACGCCGGCAAACACGCGGCGGCGTGACAACTGCGGTTGCTTCGATTCGCTCATGGCGGTGACTCCTGCGGGGGCGGACGATATGCGCGGGCAAGCATAACTGTCATCATTAGCGCATCCAGCGCTCTGCGGATGCAATCGGTGCGGCCCCCGATCCTGGCGCGACAGCTTGTCGCAAGGCCCTGGCAGATTGACGTGACGTGACGTGACGTGACGTGACGGGCCGGCGGCTGCGGCCCTCAGGGCGGTGCGATGCGCCCGGCCGGCTGCCAGCCATCCGGGCCCCAGCGCAGCAGCACGCCTTCGCCCGAGGCCGGGTGGATGCCGGTGAGCGCGGTGATGTTGACCTGGTGCGTCACCACCACCAGCTGGCCACGGGCGGGCCGGCTGGTCTGCCACTGGCGCAGCAGGGCGCGGGCCTCGCGGGTCTGCGCCTCGGCGCGCGCGGGGTTGTCAAAGAAGGAGGCGAAGGCCGGCTGCTCCAGCAGCGCCTGGCCGGGAAAGGCCATTGCCGCGGTCTCGCGCGTGCGGCACCAGGGCGAGACCCACAGCGCGGCGATGCGCAGGCCGCGCGCGCGCAGCACCGCGCCGATACGCTGCGCCTGCTGGCGGCCGCTGTCGTCGAGGTTGCGCTGGGTGCTGCAGTCGCCCAGCCGCCAGCCTGGTGGATCACCACCGCCCGGCGCGATGGCATGACGGAACAGCAGCACATCGCCATCGGCCAGGGCTGGCGGGGCGTCGGTGGTGGCTGCCTGGGCGCCTGCGGGGCCGGGCGCTGCGGCGCCGGCCATCAGGCTGGCCAGGCCGATGGCCAGCAGGCGGCGCCGTGTCGGCTGGCGGCTGGTGTTCATGGGATGCCCCTCCGCGCGCTGCGCTGCGGGACGGGCGCTTGGGCGCGGGCCGGCGTGCTCACTGGGGTACCTTCAGGCTGCGCCTTCCGGTATTCGCCCTTGGGGCAGCCCGGCGGGCTCATGGTGCACGCACGCAGCGAAAGCCGATGTACACCACCGCCGTGTCGCCCGGCTTGGCCTGCAGGTGCTCTGCGCGCATCGGCGCCTGGCCATACCACCATGAGCCGCCACGCGTGCGGTGCTCGGCACCGTCGGCCGCCGCGGGTGGCTCGTCCACCCATTCCCACACATTGCCGCCCATCTCGTGCAGGCCGTTCACGCCAGCCGGCGTGCTGCCGGCGCGGGCATGGCCGTCGCCGCGCCACAGGCGGGCGCCGTGGCGCACGGCGCGCGCGCGTGCGGCCGGGCCGCAGTCGTCCAGGCACTGCGCGCCCAGCGGTTGGGCGCCGCTGGGGTAGGCGTAGGTGCTGCCGCGCGTGAACGGCGCCGGCGGCGCGGCACGCTGCTCGGTGTAGGCGGCGGCCAGCCATTCGGCATCGCCGGGCAGGCGAGCGCCGGCCCAGCGGCAGAAGGCCTGAGCCTCGGCAAAGCTGATGTGCACCGCCGGCTCGTCGTCAGCGGCCGGGCTGCCGAAGGGCGCGCGCCAGTGCCAGCCCGGCTTGCGCACCCAGCCGTCCTCGTAAACCTGGCCGCCGCCCTGGCGCTCGGCCAGCGTCACCCGGCCGGTGGCGGCCACGAAGCGCTTGAACTGGCCCACCGTGGTCTCGGTGCGCGCGATGGCATAGCTGCCCACTGGCTGCCAGTCGATGGCGGCGGCATCGGCGGTGCGGGCCTCGGCCTGGGCCCATGCCGTGGTGCCGCTCAGGGCGCCGGCGGCCAGGGCGAGAACACCCAGGGCGCAGGTGGTGCGTGGCGGCTGCGGCGTCATGCCCTGGTTCTAGCGCAGCGCCGTCGGCCTGGCGTGCAGCATGGGCATTTGCGCCGGCCAGGCCCGGCAGGAAGGACGCGTGCTTGTGCCGCGCTCAGCCCGCCACCGGCAACGCCACACCCATCCCCACGAACATGCCCCCGCAGGCCCGGTTGAACCGCCGCCCCAGGCCTTGCAGCAAGGGCCGCACGCGGTGGGCCAGCATGGCCAGGCCCACCTCGACGATGCACTCCACCACGCCGAAGACCACGGCCATGGTGATGAACTGGGGCAGCAGCGGCAGGTGGCCGGCGATGAACTGCGGCAGGAAGGCGCCGTAAAACAGCAGCGCCTTGGGGTTGGACACGGCGGTCAGCAGGCCCTGGCGGAACAGCGTGGCGGCGTGCTGGCCGGGTGCCGCGCCCGGCGCCTGCAGGCGCATCGGCGGCGCGCGCCACAACTGCACGCCCAGCCACACCAGGTAGGCACCGCCCAGCCACTTCAGCACGCCCAGTGCGCTGGCCGAGGCCGTCAACAGCGCGCCGATGCCGGCCAGAGACAAGGCGATCAGCAGCACGAAACCCAACGCGCCGCCGGCCACGGTGTAGAGCGTGCGGCGGTGGCCGTGCAGCGCGCCGTGGGTCAGCACCAGCAGGCTGTTCGGGCCGGGCGTCAGCGACAGCCCGACCGCCGCCGCCACCATCAGCCAGCTGGCGTGGAAATCCATCAGCGTCATGGCAGGCATTCTGGCAGTGTCAAGGGCATGGCCGCAGGTGGGCAAGGCGGGCGCCGACTGGCCGCAGCGGCGCCACACGCACGGGCAAAACCCGCCGCCGCAGTCAAGCCGATGGTGTGTCGAAATGTTTTACGCCCGATTGGACTGGACTCGCATGTGAGCGGACGGAGCGTTGATTTTGCTCAGCAAAGTTGGGCCATGCGGCGTTGGTGCACTTTGTGCTTTTGGTCACATTCCGCGGGCTCTGCCCGCCGGCGAGGCGGAACCACGCGCTTGGCGCGCGAGATTCCACGGCACGGGTTGCTCACGAGGGGTAAGTCACATGAAGCGCTTGATTTCCGGCTGTCTGTTTCTGTTCATCAGCCTGTTCGGGATGTCGGCGCATGCCGGCCCGATGGCGCATTTCGAATTGACCTGCACGGGATGCGCGACGGGAGGCGACTTCGCACGCAGCTGGGATACCCCTTTTGATGCGACCACGGCACCCGGCTACGCCAACTCAGTGCCCGGCGCCTTCTTCATGATCCTGATTCCAGAACTGGGTGCAAGCTTCTACGCGCACTCGGCGACCTACCCCAATGGCTACAACTACTACGACGGCCTCCAGGCGGCGATGTCCGGCCCGGCGGCGAGCCTGATCTTCGACGGCCCGACGTCCGCGCCGGTGTGGAAGGTGGGCGAGTACGACGACATCGTGAACTACTTCAATGTCGGTACCGATCAAGGCCGCGTGCATCTGTCGATCACGGCAGTGTCAGTGCCTGAGCCTGCCTCCCTGGCCTTGGTCGGGCTGGCACTGGCAGCGGCCGCCACCGGCCGGCGTGGCCGGGGCAAAAAAGGCTGAACTGCGGGGGCGCCGGGCGCCGCTGCTCACAGCAGCCGGAATGCGGCAATGGCCACCACAGTGAGGCCGCCGCCGGTGACGGCGCCGGCCCAGCACCAGCAGCAGGGCCCAGAAGCCGAACACCACCTCCACCTCGCCCAGCAGTTGCAGGGCCGTGGGGGTGGGCATCCGGTGTCAGCGCAGCAGCACGGGCGGCAGCGGGCAGCAGGGGCAGCGGCCGGGGCTCAGAGGCCGGCGGGCGGCGGGTGGTCGGTGGCCGCCGGCGTGGCACGCGGGGCCAGTGGCGGCGCCCACTGGCCGGGGGGCACCACCTGCGCGGCGGGCGGGTCGGCCCG
>CAYPDO010000475.1:0-4048 GCA_964409495.1 uncultured Bordetella sp. | reverse complement strand
CCGCCACTGCGGCGTTGGCGTCGGGCCATGCCAGGTGGATGGCTGACAGCGTCACTTCCAGTTCAATCAGCAGCAGGCGGTAGCCGCACAGCCGTGCCTGGCGCAGGCCGTCTTCAGCTTCGGCCAGGGCTGCGGCCAGGTCGGCGCGGGCCAGCGCGGCGCGGGCGGCCAGGCCATGGGCTTCGATGATCAGCGCCATGTCGCCGGTGCGGGCCGTCCATTCGCGGATGACCGCCAGATGGTCGGTCGGGTCGTGGCTTTCGCTCAGCGCCAGGCGGCCGAGCAGGGCGTGCCAGCGAGGGATATCAAGGTTCCAGCCGTTGCGCTGCGAGATCGGCAGGCCGGCGTCAATGATGGCGCGGCAAGCGCCAGGCTTGCCGAGATCCAATTGGTGGCGTGCGTGTCGTTGGCCACAGCCCGAGTACAGCAGCGGTTTGTCTTCCAGTGCGGTGGCGGCGGCGAAGTCGGCCTGTGCTGCGGCGATATCTCCCAGGCGATGGGCGGCGAGCGCGCGGTCGGTCAGCGAAAGCTTGCGATCCTGCTCAGACTCGGCCTGGCCGGCCAGTTGTAGCGCCTCGTCGCTGGCAGCCCGCGCCTCATGCAAGCGGCCCAAGTCAATGGCCAAGTCGCTGGTGTTTAGCAGGCCGATGCTGGTGTTCTCGGGGTTGCCAAGACGGCGCATGCATTCGTCGCTCTCGCGCCTGAGCCTTGCAGCTTCGTTCAGCCGGCCGAGTCGGCGTGCCCACAGCGCTAGGTCATTCAGCCCCGCCGACTGCCCTTTCTCAGCCAAGCCTTGCCCGAACCCCTGCGGCGAACCGTCCGGCCGCAGAAAGGCGCGCAGCATGCGGTGCCCGCGGGCATAGTCGCCCAGCATCCAGCCCAGGTGCCGATAGCTGCCCAAGCCGAACCAGTACAGGTCAAAGGCCTCTTGCTCGCGCCCGGCCAGCCGGGTGACTTCGATCAGTTGCTCGTAGCGGTCCAGTACCGTCACGTCAGTCGGCAGGTTTTCCGGCCGTGCCTCCAGCCCCTGACCCAGCCGCTCGGCCACGGCGTTGAACACGCCCTCGGCCGGGCAGCCCAGCAGCGCGGCAAAACTCTGGCGCACAAAGGGGTGGGCCGTCCAGGTCAGCGTGCCGTCGCTGGTGGCGTACTGGAACGCCAGCCCGCGCTCGACCAGGCGGCCCAGCAGCCGCGGCAGGGCTGGCTCGGCATGCAACAACACGCCGGCCACCTCACCACCGGCCTGCACCAGCACCCCCAGCACTTCCAGCGTGATGCCACGCGGAAACACCGACAGCCGCGCCAGCAACTCGCGCTCCTCGGCCGGCAGGCGCTCGGCATAAAAGCCCAGCACCCGCGCCAGCTTGGCAGCCTTGGGGTCGTCGCCGGCGGCCTCCTCCAGCGTCAGATTGGCGGCAGCGGCGATGCGGCCCTGCTCGAAGTGGCCCAGGTAGGAGCCGATCACCGCCACCGACAGCGCATGGCCGCCCACCTGGGCGCAGACGGCATCCAGCGCGGCATCGGCACCTTGCACGCCCCAACCGCGCAGCACGGCGCGGGCGGCGTTGGGCAGCAGGTCGTCGAGCTGGGTTTCCACCAGGCCGCGGTGCTGCCAGTCCCGCAGATCGGTCAGCGCAAAGCGCGAGGTGAGCAGCGCCCGGGTGCGGCCCAGGCCGGCGGCGATGGCCTGCAACAGCAGCCGCAGTTGATGGTCTTCCAGTTCGCCGCGCACGCGGCCCTGGCCGGCCTCGGCTTGCACGCGCTCCAGCCCGTCCAGCACCACCAGGTGCGGCCGGCCGTCACGCAGGCCGCGCTGCAGCCGCTCCAGCCGGCCGCCGGGCGGTGCGTCGTCGGGTTCGCCCAGAAACAGCTGGCCGCACTCGCGCAGAAAGGCATCGGCATCGGGCCGCTCGTAGAAGCTCCACACCAGCACGTTGCCGGCGCCGGGCACGGGCCAGCGCTGGCGCAGGCGGGCGATCACCTGCTCGGCGATGGCCGTCTTGCCGGTGCCGCCAGCGGCCACCAGCGCCCACACACGGTCGGGCGAGGCGGTGTCGTCGACCCAGGCGGAGAGATCGTCCACCAGCTTGTCGCGGCCCTGGAAGTGCGGTGCCGGCTGCAAGGCATGCACCACGCGCAATTCAGGCGGGGGCGGCGCGGCGGGGCCGGCAGTGCTGCCGCGTGGAGCCTGGGCGCGCTGCTGGGCGATCTGGCTCAGCGTGACAGCGATCTTGCGGCCCAGATCGTCGGGGGTGGTGAAGGCCTCGCAGACCACGTGCTTGCCGAGCCAGGCCTTGAAGTCGTCCAACGCATCCATGGCGTCCATCACGGCTTGGCGCCTGGCCGGGTCGGCACGCACTTCGCGTTGCTTCAGCAGGTCCAGTTCCTTGGGTTGCGGCCAGTCGAACTTGTCGTCCACGATCCAGGCGTAAACCGGCTTTCCGGCCTTGCGCGCCGCCTCGACCTCCCGCCGCGTGATGCTGCCCTG
Organism: uncultured Bordetella sp.; assembly: GCA_964409495.1. GTDB lineage: Bacteria > Pseudomonadota > Gammaproteobacteria > Burkholderiales > Burkholderiaceae_C > Pseudaquabacterium. Next base: position 1,560 of record CAYPDO010000475.1, on the reverse strand, counting down.
GCCCGCCTCAGGCTCGTAGCCATAACGGTGGGCCACGATGCACACCAGCACGTCGCAATCGGCCGCCAGGCGCTCGCATTCGGCCACCGGCGCGCCGGGCAGAGGGCCGAAGCGGCCCATCACCACCGACTGCTGCTGCAGGCGCAGCAGGGTGTCGTCGGCCACGCAGCGATGCTCGGTGAGATCCAGGGCGGTGGAGGACAGAAAGACGCGCATGCCAGCCATGGTAAGCGGCAGTGCCCGGCGTGGCATGCGCTGGATCTACAATCCAGGCAACGTATATCCTACCGCCGCACGAGGTTTCAAATGCAAGTCTCCAAATGGGGCAACAGCCTGGCCATCCGCCTGCCGGCCGCGGTGGTGGAGGTGCTCGACCTGAAGGAAGGCGACGACATCGAGGTGTGTGTGGACGAGGGTCCCAGGCTGGCCATCCGCCGCAAGCCCGGTGCGCAGCAGTTGCTGGCGCGGCTGCGGCAGTTCCGCGGCAGTCTGCCGGCCGATTTCAAGTTCGACCGGCTGGAGGCCAACAGCCGCGGCGCGGCTGACGGTACCTGAGCGCTGCCCGCGCCATGCCGGCCTTCTTCGACACCAACATCGCGCTGTACCTGCTGTCGTCTGACGAACGCAAGGCGCAGATCGCCGAAGACCTGATCGCCGCCGGCGGCACGGTGAGCGTGCAGGTGCTCAACGAGTTCGTGGCCGTGGCGCGGCGAAAATGCGATCTGCCCTGGGATCGCGTGCAGGCCGTGCTGGAGGTGCTGGCCACCGTGTGCAGCGTGCAGCCGCTGAGCGTGGCGGCCCAGCGCCAGGCCGTGGCCTGGAGCCGGGAGCACGGGTTTTCCATCTACGATGCCAACATTCTGGCCAGCGCGGCCGAGGCCGGTTGCGACCGGCTGTATTCCGAGGATCTGCAGCATGGCCGCCGTCTCGGGCCCTTGCAGGTGCTGAACCCCTTCGTCTGATGTCTTGATTGGCCGGTGCACTGGCCTGCGCTGGCGCCTGTTTGCCCATGTCCGACCAACTCTCCTTGCTGAACACCCCGCCCGACGAACCGGGCGATGCCATCACGCTGGCGCATTACGCCGAGCGGGCCTACCTGGAATACGCGCTCAGCGTGGTCAAGGGCCGGGCGCTGCCCGATGTGTGCGATGGCGCCAAGCCGGTGCAGCGGCGCATCCTGTATTCGATGCAGCGCATGGGCCTGGGCTGGGGCACGGCTGCCGGTGGCCCCAAGCCGGTGAAAAGCGCGCGCGTGGTGGGCGATGTGCTGGGCCGCTTTCACCCGCATGGCGACCAGGCCGCGTACGACGCGCTGGTGCGCATGGCGCAGGATTTTTCCTTGCGCTACCCGCTGATCGACGGCCAGGGCAACTTCGGCAGCCGCGATGGCGATGGCGCGGCGGCCATGCGCTACACCGAGGCGCGGCTGTCGCCGATCTCGCGCCTGCTGCTCGACGAGATCGACGAGGGCACGGTGGATTTCGTGCCCAATTACGACGGCAGCTTCGAAGAGCCTTCGCTGCTGCCGGCGCGCCTGCCCTTCGTGCTGCTGAACGGCGC
>CAYPDO010000474.1:0-4055 GCA_964409495.1 uncultured Bordetella sp. | reverse complement strand
ACGGAACAGCATGCCGAAACGGTCGATGTCGTAGCGCGCGGCGCCGGCATGCATCATCTCGACCGCACAACAGGCCAGACCAAAGGTCATCGGCCACAGCGAACCGGTCTTCGACCAGTTGATCAGCTTGTCGACCGAGGTGGTGACGAAGCCTTCCTTCAGAACGCCTTCGATGCCCATGCGAAATGTCCTAGTGTTCCCGAACCCAACGTGTGTCAACAGCAGCCTGGCGCCGGTCACTCCCAGTCGAGAGCGCCCTTCTTCCATTCATAGACGAAGCCGACGACGAGGATGGTCAGGAAGATCATCATCGCCCAGAAGCCTGACGCGCCGATGTCGCGCAGCGACACCGCCCACGGGAACAGGAAGGCGATTTCCAGATCGAAGAGGATGAAGAGGATGGCCACGAGGTAGTAGCGCACATCGAACTTCATGCGCGCGTCTTCGAAGGCCTCGAAGCCGCACTCGTACGGGCTGTTCTTCTGCGCATCGGGCCGCTGCGGGCCCAGCAGGAAGCCGAGCACCTGCGGCGCAATGCCGACGAGCGTGCCGACCAGGATGAACAGGATGACAGGGAGGTACTGTTGCAGGTCCATGGTGTGCGGCGGCAGTGATCGACAGAGATCATCCGGCCACAAAAAAAGCGCGCCCGCCCGCAGTAGAAACCGCCCGCGACAGCGCGCCGCGCCCGCAACCAGCAAGCACCGCTGGCGCATGCAAACCAGGAGCCGGATGAGGCCCTGGCCTGCCCAGGAATCTTTGGTGCCGTCGGCGAGACTCGAACTCGCACAGCTTTCGCCACTACCCCCTCAAGATAGCGTGTCTACCAATTTCACCACGACGGCATCGCGGGGCCTGCGCCCCTTGCTGCTGCTCGGCTTGCGTGAGGAATTGCTCGCTGAACAGCCTAGGATTCTATATCGAAGATTGCTGTCATCTTCGGGTTAGCGCGAATGCTTGATGACAAACATGCGCGCCAGCCTGGCACCGGCGAACAGGCGCCGGTGCCCCGGGCCTCACCTGGCCGGAATGCCACCCGCCGCCGACGCGGCCTGGCCCGGCACGGCCGAAGCAGCCGCCGCTGCGCTGGCGGCCGGCGCTGCACGGTCGAGCACGCTGGTGCCGCTGCTCACCCGGCCGGCCGACACGCTGTTGGACAGCAGGGCCAGCAGCAGCGTGCAGATGAAGAACACCGTTGCGCACGCGGCCGTGCTGCGCGACAGGAAGTTGGCGCTGCCGGTGGCGCCGAACAGGCTGCCCGAAGCACCGCTGCCGAACGAGGCGCCCATGTCGGCGCCCTTGCCGTGCTGCACCAGCACCAGGCCGATCATCGCCAAGGCGGCCACGAGCTGCAGCACCTGCACCAGATTGATCCAGATAGTCATCGTCGTTGTTCTCCAGTCGTCTAGGCCGCGCACGTCCTGCGGCGCGGCGCGTGTCGTTTGCTTGATCGATCAGCCGGCCGCGCGGCAGATGGCCACGAAATCGGCCGCCTTCAGGCTGGCACCACCGATCAGGCCACCATCGATGTCGGCCTGGGCCAGCAGCGTGACGGCGTTGTCGGGCTTCATGCTGCCGCCATAGAGGATCTTCATCGCGTCGGCCTGCGGCGTGGCGGCGCGCAACTGCGCGCGCAGCAGCGCATGCACGGCCTGAGCCTGTTCGGGCGTGGCCACCTTGCCGGTGCCGATGGCCCAGACCGGCTCGTAGGCCACCACCATCTCGCCGGCGCAGTGGCCCAGCGTGTGGATCACGGCGGACAGCTGGCGCTTGACGACGGCCTCGGTCTCGCCAGCCTCGCGCTGTGCCAGGGTCTCGCCCACGCAGACGATGGGTGTGATGCCCTTGGCCAGCGCAGCCTTGGCCTTGTCGGCTACCTGCTGGTCGGTCTCGCCATGGTACTGGCGGCGTTCACTGTGACCCACGATGGCGTAGCGGCAGCCGAACTCGGCCAGCATGGCCGCCGACACCTCGCCGGTGTAGGCGCCCAGCTCATGGGCCGAACAATCCTGCGCGCCCCAGCGCACATCGCCGCCGGCCAGCGCCACGGCGGCCTCGGACAGATACGGGAACGGCACACACACCGCCACATCGCAGCCGAACGGCCGCGCTGCGGTGATGCCGGCCAGCAACTCGGCATTGGCGGCATGGTTGCCGTGCATCTTCCAGTTGCCGGCCACAAGCTTGCGTCGCATGTTGGTACTCCTTCAGACAGTCCAGTCGAGCATGATCTTGCCGACGTGCGTGCTGGACTCCATCAATGCATGGGCTGCGGCGGCTTGCGCAGCCGGAAACACGGTATGGATCACCGGCCGGATCTGGCCCGCCTCGATCAAGGGCCAGACCTTGGCACGAAGTGCCGCCGCGATGGCGCCCTTGAACGCCACCGGCCGCGGCCGCAGCGTGCTGCCGGTGATGGTCAGGCGCCGGCGCAGCAGTTCGCCGGCGTTGAAGCCGCTCTTGACGCCGCCCTGCACCGCAATGATCACGATGCGGCCATCGTCGGCCAGGCATTCCACCTCGCGCGCCACATAGTCACCGGCCACCATGTCGAGCACCACGTCGGCGCCCTTGCCGGCGGTGGCGGCCTTGACCTCGGCAACGAAGTCCTGCGTCCGGTAGTTGATGCCGACATCGGCACCGAGCGCCACGCAGGCCGCCACCTTGTCATCGCTGCCGGCCGTCACGAGCACCTTGGCGCCGAAAGCCTTGGCCAGCGCAATGGCCGTGACGCCGATGCCTGACGATCCACCCTGCACCAGCAGCGTCTCGCCGGCCTTCAGACCGCCGCGGTCGAACACGTTCGACCAGACCGTGAAGAAGGTCTCCGGCAAGGCCGCGGCCTCGATGTCGGACAGGCCTGCCGGCACCGGCAGGCACTGGGCGATCGGCGCGGTGCAGCGCTCGGCATAGCCACCACCGGCCACCAGGGCGCAGATGCGGTCACCCTGCTTGAAGCCAGCCGCAGCCAGTTCCGCCGCGTCACCACCGACGATGGTGCCGGCGATCTCCAGGCCCGGCAGGTCCGACGCGCCGGGCGGGGGCGCATAGGCGCCCTTGCGTTGCAGCACGTCGGGCCGGTTGATGCCCGAGGCGGTGACCTGCACCAGCAATTCGCCGGCCGCAGGCACAGGATCGGGCCGCTGGGCCTCGACCAGGACCTCGGGTGCACCGAAGCCGTTCAGGGCAATCGCTCGCATCGTGGGCTTCCTTGGTTGAGGCGGTCAGCGCGGCCGATCAGGACTGCTGCGGGGCCTGGCCGTTGTCGGCCGCGGGAGCCGGCGCCTCGGCCGGGGCGGCGTTGCCGCCTTCGGCCGCGTCACGCGGCGCCTGCTCGGCGCGCTCACCACGGTCCGGGCGGTCGCTGCGCTCGCGGCGCGGGCCACGGTCACCACGGTCACCACGCGGGCCCCGGTCGTTGCGGTCGCCGAACTCGCGGCGCGGGCGCTCGAAGCGCTCTTCCTCGTAGCCCTCGGGCTTCTCGAGCAGGGCCTTCAGGCTCAGCTTGATGCGGCCCTTCTCGTCGGTCTCGAGCACCTTGACCTTCACGACCTGGCCTTCCTTGAGGAAGTCTTCCACGCGCTCGACGCGCTGGTGGGCGATCTGGCTGATGTGCAGCAGGCCGTCCTTGCCGGGCAGGATGTTGATCAGCGCGCCGAAGTCCAGGATCTTGGTGACCGGGCCTTCGTAGATCGCGCCCACCTCGGCCTCGGCCGTGATGTCCTCGATGCGCTTCTTGGCGATCGCGGCCTTGTCGGCGTCGGTGCTGGCGATGGTGATGGTGCCGTCTTCGCCGATGTCGATCTGGGTGCCGGTCTCTTCGGTCAGCGCACGGATGGTGGCGCCGCCCTTGCCGATCACGTCACGGATCTTCTCGGGGTTGATCTTCATCGTGTACAGGCGCGGCGCGAACTGGCTCACGTCGGCCTTGGCCTCGCCCATGGCTTCCTGCATCTTGCCCAGGATGTGCATGCGCGCTTCCTTGGCTTGGGCCAACGCCACCTGCATGATCTCCTTGGTGATGCCCTGGATCTTGATGTCCATCTGCAGGGCGG
>CAYPDO010000473.1:0-4066 GCA_964409495.1 uncultured Bordetella sp. | reverse complement strand
GGCGACCCCGACCCCGAGACGCTGTGGCGCCTGGACCTGTTCCACAACGCCGTGGGCCTGTGCATCGAGAAGGCCACCAAGTGCATGGTCAGCCCGATGACCAAGATGAGCCACGAGGGCTTCGGCCGCACCGTGCTCACCACCGGCCGGCTGATCGTCGTCAACCGCCACCTGCGCGATGTGCACCGCTTCGGCTATGCCAGCCTGGCCAAGCTGGCCGAGGCCGGCAACAAGCTGGTGAAAGAAGGCATCGGCATGGTCGAGACCTACAAGGACGTGGCCACCTACGGGGCCTGAACGGAGCACACAGCATGAGCGACGCCATCGATGTCGACGCCCTGAAGGCCGAGATCAAGAAGCTCAACGCCAAGGCCACGCAGGCCAAGATGGACCTGCACGACCTGAGCGAGGAACTGCCCACCAACTGGGAGCGCATCCCCGAGGTGGCCAAGACCGCCCACGAGGCGCATGCGGCGCTCATCGCCGCGCGCGCCAAGCTGGCTTCCGTGAACTGACCCACCCCCGAAGCGGCCGAGCCGCTTCCCCCTCAAGGGGGCGCCGCCAGCGGCCCGGCACAGCCGGTTCCGCGGCGGCCGCTGGGTTCAAGCTGCCCGCAATCGACCCGCAAAACACAGCGCCATGGAGCAGATGTCATGAGCAATTTCAGCGTCACGATGCCGTCGGGCGAAACCTGGACGCCCACCTTCGTGCAGAACATCAACGAAGAAACCTGCATCGGCTGCGGCCGCTGCTTCCGGGTGTGCCCGCGCGGCGTGCTGGAACTGGTGGGCCTCGATGACGAAGGCAACCGCATCGCGGTGGGCGACGACGAGGACGAGGACGACGCCGAGTACGAGAAGAAGGTGATGACCATCGCCCACCAGGAGATGTGCATCGGCTGCACCGCCTGCGCCAAGATCTGCCCGAAGAAGTGCTACACCCACGCCGCTGCGGCGGTGTGAGCCGGGCGGGGCCGCGATGAACGCCCGCCTGCCGATCACGCCGTTCTTGGCCCGGCCGCCCGGGGCCGGCGCGCAGCCGGTGGCGCTGGCCGTCACCCGCCGCGCCACCCGCGACGACGAGGTGGACGACGTGCGCGCGCTGCTGCTGGATTTCGCCGAGCCCACGGCCGGCACGCCGGCGGCCATCCGCGCCATGGCCGAGACCGTGGCCGTGGCCTGCCTGGGCGACGACCACCTGTGGCAAGACCTGCAGCTGCCCTCGCGCAGCGAGCTCTCGGCGCTGATGGCGCACTGGTTTCCGCGGCTGGCGGCGCGCAACGACCGCGACATGAAGTGGAAGAAGTTCCTCTACAAGCAGCTGTGCGAGCGCGCCGAGATCCAGGTGTGCAAGGCGCCCAGCTGCGCCGTGTGCAGCGACTACAAGGTGTGCTTCGGGCCGGAATGACGCGGCAGGCGTGACATCTGCCCGGCCTCAGCCGGCCGATGGGATCAAGGGCAACGGGCCAGGGCCGATACGCTTCGATCAGCCGCCGTTCGACCGCCCGCCCGATGCCGCACCTCTCCTCCCTGCGCAGCCTGGTCGATGACCTGGCGGGCATGTACCGTTCGCCCGCCCCCGAGTGGGCGCGCCTGCGCGGCCAGCACCTGGCCTCGGTGCTGCGGCTCACGCCCTACACCATGGCCGCCAACACCGCCAATGCGGCACTGGCGCTGTGGTCGTTCGCGCCCGGCGTCACGCCCGGCCAGTGGCTGTGGCTGGCCAGCCTGGTGCTGATTGCCGTGCTGGCGCTGCGCCGCTGGTGGCGGCTGCGTGGCCAGGTGCGCGCCACCGCCTCGTGCCGCGCGCTGCACCACGCCACCATGCACGCGGCGCTGCTGGCCGCGCTGTGGGCCCTGCTGCCGCTGCTGTGGTTCGCCCAGGCCACGCCGGGCCAGCAGCTGATGGTGGCCACGCTGGTCACCGGCATGCTGGCGGCTGGCAGCTTCGTGCTCAACGGCCTGCCGCTGGCCAGCCTGGCCTGGGTGGGGCTGTTCACCGTGGGCGCGCTGGGCGCGCTGGCGCAAACCGGTGATGCCACGCAGCTGGCCGTGGCCGGCCTGGTGCTGGTGTATTCGCCCATCGTGGCGGCCGGTGCGCTGGCCGCCTGGCGCCAGGCCAATGCGCTGAGCCGCGCCCAGGACCGCGCGGCACGGCAGGAGCGCACGCTGGCCGTGCTGCTGCAGGATTTCGAGCAGAACGCCGACGAGGCGCTGTGGCAGATCGGCACCGATGGCCGCCTGCAGCACCTGTCGCCACGCCTGGCCGAACTGCTGGGCGTGACCGAGCAGACGCTGCAGGCCGAGCCGCTGATGCCGCTGCTTGAACGCCTGAGCCCGAACGGTGCCACGGCCTTGCGCGCCGCGCGCGATGCCGGCCGCCCGTTCCAGGATCTGCTGCTGCCGCTGGGCGATGGCGGCACGGCACGCCACCTGGCGATCAACGGCAAGCGCCTGGTCGATGACCACGGCCAGACGCTGGGCTGGCGCGGCGTGCTCTCGGACGTGAGCGAGAAGGTGGCCGCCGAGCACCGGCTGCGCGAGCTGGCGCACACCGATTCGCTCACCGGCCTGGCCAATCGCTTCATGCTGCGCGACACGCTGGCCGAGGCCGTGCGCGAGCAGCGGCCGCTGGCCCTGCTGATGATCGACCTGGACCGCTTCAAGTCGGTCAACGACACGCTGGGCCACAGCGCCGGTGACGAGCTGCTGAAGGCCGTGGCCCGGCGCCTGCGCCGCTGCGTGCGGCCGGGCGATCTGGTGGCGCGGCTGGGCGGCGACGAATTTGCGGTGGTGCTGCGGGTCACGGCGTCTGGCGCGCACGACGAGGTGGAGCAGCTCGCGCAGCGCCTGCTCGACGCGCTGCAGCGCCCGGTGGCACTGCAGGCGCGCCAGGTGCGCGTGGGCGCCAGCATCGGCGTGGCGCTCAGCCCCGCCGGGCCGCCCCAAGGGGATGAGCGCCCCCTCGGGGGGCAGGAGCAAAGCGATGTGGGGGCAGGTCCCAGCCCGCAAGGCCTGCTGGCGGTAGATGATCTGCTGGCCCGGGCCGACACCGCGCTGTATGCCGCCAAGGCCCAGGGCCGTGGCCGCCACGCGCTGTACCAGGCCACGATGGGCGAGCGCAGCGCACGCCGCCTGGCCATCGAGCACGGCCTGCGCCAGGCTGTCGATGGCGGCGGGCTGGCCCTGCACTGGCAGCCCAAGGTCGACATCGCCGGCTGGCACATCGGCGGCGCCGAGGCCCTGCTGCGCTGGGAGCACCCCACGCTGGGGCGGGTGGGGCCGGCCGAGTTCATCGGCGTGGCCGAGCAGTGCGGCCTGATCGACGCGCTGGGCCGCTGGGTGCTGCACGAGGCCTGCCAGACCGCCGTGCGCCAGCTGCCCGGGCTGGTGATTTCGGTGAACGTGTCGCCGCTGCAGCTGCGCGACGGCCAGTTCGTGGCCCTGGTGCGCGACACGCTGCGCAGCACCGGCCTGGCCGCCGGCCTGCTGGAGCTGGAGATCACCGAATCGGTGTTCATCGACGATGCCGACAACGCGCTGGCCCAGCTGCATGCGCTGCGCAACCTGGGCGTGCGCGTGGCGCTCGACGACTTCGGCACCGGCTACTCGTCGCTGGCCTATCTGCGGCGCTTTCCGTTCGACACGCTGAAGATCGACCGCAGCTTCGTCAACGAGGTGCTGCTGCGCAAGGACGCGCGCGCCATCGTGCAGATGATCGCCCACCTGGCCACCACGCTGGGCATGCGCACCGTGTGCGAGGGCGTGGAAACCGAGGCCGAGCTGGCCGCCGTGGCCCAGGCCGGCTGCCAGGAGGTGCAGGGCTACCTGGTGTCGCCCGCCGTGCCCGCCGCCGATTTCGTGCAGCTGCAACGGCGCTGGCGGCGTCAGCCCGCGGCGCCGGCCGCAGCGCTGGGCGCCCATCCGCCGCTGGTGCACTGAGTCTGGCCCCCACGTCGCTGCGCTCCTGCCCCCCGAGGGGGCGCTCAGTCCCTTGGGGCGGCCCGGCGGGACTGAGTCTGGCCCCCACGTCGCTGCGCTCCTGCCCCCCGAGGGGGCGCTCAGTC
>CAYPDO010000472.1:0-4067 GCA_964409495.1 uncultured Bordetella sp. | reverse complement strand
CTGCTTGACCAGGCCCTGGATCTTCTTGGCGGTGTCGCTGTCGATGCCCTGGCGCACCTTGAGCACCTGGCGCACCTTGTCGCCGCCCATCTTCTCGATCTTGGCGGTCAGGTCGAGAAAGCGCACGTCGACACCGCGCTTGGTCAGCTTGGCCAGCAGCACATCGCGCACCTGGCCGATCTGGAAATCGCTGTCGGCATGCAGCTCGAGCGTGCGCTCCTTGCCCTGCTCGGTGTGCTCGATGCGCGCCGACGAGCCCTTGAAATCGAAGCGCGTGCCGATCTCCTTGTTGCTCTGCTCGACGGCATTGCGCAGCTCGACGAGGTTGGGTTCGAGAACGGTGTCGAAACTGGGCATGGTGGCGGCAGGTCGGTCAGTGGCTGAGCACGAAAATTCTGCCACGCACGCGCAGCGTCCAGCATGGCACGGAGCGCTCGTTCAGATGAAACCCATGCGCTGCAGCAGGCCGCGTGCCGCGGCCAGCTGCTCGCGCAGCGTGGCCGCTGCGGCCTGGCAGCGTGCGGCATCCCAGCCCGCGCCCTGCAACTCGGTCTCGCGCACCGTGTCGTGCACGGCGCGCAGGCCAAGGCTGGCGGCGCTGCCCTTGATGGCGTGCGCCAGTTCGCGCAGCTGCGCCGCCTGGCCTGAATCCAGCGCCGCCAGCAGCCGGCCCTGGCTGCCCGACTCGTCGGCGAAGAAGCCCGCCAGCACGCTGCGGTAGCCGGTGAGCGAGACGCCCACGCACACCTCGCCGATGATGGCCATGTCCAGGTGCGCCACCACGTCGGCCGCGCGGAAGCGGCGACGCGGGGCGGGGGCGCCGGCGGCACCCGCTGGGGTGCTGTTGCCGGGAGCGCTGGCGGGCACGGCAGGGGTCACGGGGCGGGGGCTGTCGGGACTGGGGCTGGGCGGCACGGCCGCGATGCAGGCGCCAGTATCCTCCTTCGCCAGCGGTGTGCCAAAGCGCTGCGCCAGCACGGCCTCGATGTCTTCGGGCCGCACCGGCTTGGACAGGAAATGGTCCATGCCGGCGGCCGTGGCCAGCTCGCGCGTTTCGGCAAAGGCGTCGGCGGTGAGCGCCACCACCGGCACCTGGCAGGCCGGCGGTGGCAGCGCGCGCAGGGCGCGTGTCGTCTCCAGGCCGTCGCGCACCGGCATGTGCAGGTCCATGAACACCAGATCGGGCTGCGCGAGCTGCACCGTGGCCAGGGCTTCCACACCGTCGGCGGCCAGCAGCACCTCGTGGCCCATGCGTTCAAGCAGCAGGGCCATCACGCGGCGGTTGACCGGGTGGTCGTCGGCCACCAACAGGCGCAGCCGGCCCGTGCTGCGCAGCGTGGCCGCGCCGGCCGGCAGGGCGCCAGGCGCCGCGCCGGCATCGGGCGGTGGCGGCGGCACGCAGGCCGGCAGCGCCAGCAGCAGCGTGAAGGTCGAGCCGCTGCCCGGCTGGCTGCTGACCGTGATGTCGCCGCCCATGCGCCGCGCCAGGCTGCGCGAGATCTCCAGGCCCAGGCCGGTGCCACCGTAACGCCGGGCGGTGCCGGTGTCGCCCTGGCCGAAGCGCTGGAACAGCCGCGCCTGCAGCGCGGCGTCCATGCCGATGCCGGTGTCGCTGACCTCGAAGCGCAGCGCCACCAGGCCCTGCGCCGCGGGCGCGCCCGCATCGCAGCGCACCTGCAGCCGGACCAGGCCGCGCTCGGTGAACTTCACCGCATTGGCCAGCAGGTTGAACAGGATCTGGCGCAGCCGCTTGCCATCGGCCATCACCCCTGACGGCACGCCGTCGGCCAGATCCACGGTCATGTGCAGGCCGCGTGCCGCGGCGGCGGCGGCCATCGGCACGCGCACTTCCTCGATCAGGCGCGCCAGCGCCAGCGGCTCGGGGTGCACGTCGAGCCGGCCCGATTCGAGCTTGGAGATGTCGAGGATGTCGTTGAGCAGTTCCAGCAGGTGCGTGGCCGATTCGCGCGCGGTGCGCAGCTGCTCGGCCTGCTCGGCGCTCAGCGGGCTGCGCTCCAGCACGGCCAGCATGCCCAGCATGCCGTTGAAGGGGGTGCGCAGTTCGTGGCTCATGTTGGCCAGGAAGGCGCTCTTGGCCTGGCTGGCGCTCTCGGCCTCCAGCCGCGCCTGCTGCAGGCGCTCGGCCAGCTGCTCCAGCTCGCTGCGGCGGCGGCGCAGCGCCGCCGACTGGCGCGCGGTGAGCATGGCGAAGGCCAGTGTCAGCAGGCTCTGGAACAGCGTGAGGCCGATGGCCACGCGGCTTTGCACGCGCACCGCGTCGTTGCGCCGGGCGATCTGCGCGGCCACGATCTGGTTGGCCAGCAGCGTCAGGTCGTGGATCGGGTCGTACAGCGGGTCCAGCTCGGCCAGGATGGCGCGCACCTGGGGCAGCGTCAGCGGCCCGCGCGCATGCTCGGACAGCAGCGGATCGTGGCGCGCCACGAAGGCGCGCAGCGCGGCGATGGTGCGCTCATGCTCGGCGCCGATCTCGACGATGGCGCGGGTGCGTTCGGGGTCCACCAGCGGCAGGCGGCTGGCGAACAGCTCGTAGCGGAAGCGCACCGTCTCGCTGTTGTCGCGCTCGGGGTGGCGCTGGGTGTCGCGCAGATGGTCGCGCAGCAGCAGGTACTCGCTTTCCAGCTGGAAGAAGCTCCACACCAGGTTGTCGCCCTCGTAGCGCACCTGGCTGGACAGCAGCGTGATCTGCCGGTACTGCACGAAGGCGATGCCGGCAAAGGCCAGCACCAGGCCCAGCCCGATCACCAGCAGCCAGGGCGGTGACCGTCGCGCGCGACCGGCGGCCGGGCCGCTCACTTCACCTCGAGGGCCCGCAGCTGCCAGGCCGAGCGGCTGTAGTAGCGCTCCTGGCGCAGCTCGGCGTTGTCGTCGAAGGGGTAGATGATGAACAGCGGCCCTTTTTCGCGCAGCGACATCGGCTTGTCGTCCAGCCGGGTGGCCATCAGCATCTTGAAGGCCTGGGCGTCGTCGGCCGGGATCTCGGCCTTGTAGTTGTTCAGCGCCACGGCCTTCAGCGCCTTGCCCTGGGCGCCGGCGGCGGCCAGCACGTCGCGCAGCAGCGGGCCGGAAAAGCGCCGCGGCGTCTTGAACCAGGGCGTGGCGGTGGTGAAGCCGTGCTGCGGCAGGGCGTCAAGCATGGCCAGGTCGAAATCGGCGCGGCCGGGCGCGTTGGTGATGCGGATTGCCCCGCTCACCGACAGCAGCACCTTGCCCCGGGGCGGCGCAAGCGTTTGCGCCGGTGCCAGCACCGGCCAGCCGGCGAGCAGGCCGGCCAGTGCCTGCAGGGCCAGGCGGCGCTCAGGCGCTGCAGCACGTGCCGGGGCCTTGGCGCAGACAGGGCGGCAGACAGGCGGGCAACTCATGGCGTGGCGGGCAGGTGAGGGGGCGGCGGTGGATCGGGCCCGGGCAGCCAGGCCCGCGGCTGGGCGCGGTGGCGGCACGCGCAGGCCCGGCCCGGTGGCGGGGTGTCGACAGACCCTGGGCAAGTTTGCCATCCGGCAAGCGTGGCCCCTCACCAGGCCGGTTGGGGAAAGCCCGACAAGTGAGCGTTTTTGCCGGTTCAAACGATTCCGCCGGCTTGATCGGCATCAGATGGCAGCGTGGACGGGGCCTTGCGCTGCACGCCGCGGGGCAGGCCGGCCGCTGACCGGCGCATCGGCGAAAATGCCGTGATGTCTTCGGCACCGTCCACGCTGGCGTTCGAGCAGGCCGCCAGCCTGCGCGACTACAACACCTTCGGCCTGCCGGCCGTGGCCCGCACGCTGGTGCACATCCGCAGCGATGCCGACGTGCGCCGCCTGCTCGAGCACCCCGAGTGGGGCCGCGCGCCCAAGCTGGTGCTGGGCGGTGGCAGCAACATCGTGCTCACGCGCGACCCGCAGGCGGTGGTGCTGCGCGTGGCGGTGGCCGGCCGGCGTCTGGTGGCCGAGACCGACGAGGCCTGGATCGTCGAGTTCGGCGCCGGCGAGCGCTGGCACGACGCCGTGGCCTGGACGCTGGACATGGGCTGGCCGGGCCTGGAGAACATGGCGCTGATCCCCGGCACGGTG
>CAYPDO010000471.1:0-4077 GCA_964409495.1 uncultured Bordetella sp. | reverse complement strand
CACTCGAAGCGGCCGTAGCCGCGCGCCACCGCCAGCGCGCCCAGGTGCTGCAGCAGCGCGCGGCCGATGCCGCCGCCGCGCTGCGCCGGCTGCACGTACAGGTCTTCCAGGTACAGCCCCGGCTTGGCCAGGAAGGTGGAGAAGTTGGTGAAGAACAGCGCAAAGCCCACCACCCGCGGCGCCTGGCCCGCGGCCGCGCCGGGCACCTCGGCCACCACGCACTCCGCCACCGGCCTGTCGCCGAACAGATGCGGGTGCAGGGTCTCGGGCGTCACCGCCAGCAGGTGGGTGAGTGATTCGAACTCGGCCAGCTCGGTGATCAGGCCCACGATGGCGGGCACGTCGCGCGGCTCGGCCGGGCGCAGGAAGTGGGCGGTGGCGTCGGTCATGCGGGGCATTCTGGCACCGGGGCCTGTCGGGGCAGCGACAGCCCGCGCGGCCGGCGCCGCCTACAGTGCGCGCCGATGAACGATGCCCCCTCCGCCATGCCCTACACGGCCTTGCGCCCGGCCCGCAGCCGCTTCGTGCCGGTGCGTGGCCTGCAGATCCACCTGCTGCAATGGGGAGAGCCGCAGCCCGGCGTGCCGCTGCGCGTGATGGCGCACGGCTTCATGGACGTGGGCGCCTCGTTCCAGTTCGTCGTCGACGCGCTGCAGGCGCTGGGCGACGAGGCCTGCGTCATCGCACCCGACTGGCGCGGCTTCGGCCGCACCCGGGCCCCGGCGGGCACCGATGCCTACTGGTTTCCCGACTACCTGGGCGATCTGGACGGCCTGCTCGATGCGCTGTCGCCCGCGGCGCCGGTGGACCTGATCGGCCACAGCATGGGCGGCAACGTGGCCATGAGCTATGCCGGCGTGCGCCCGCAGCGCATCCGCCGGCTGGTGAACCTGGAAGGCTTCGGCCTGCCCGACCTGCCGCCCGAGCAGGCGCCCGGCCGCCTGGCGCAATGGCTGGACGAGCTGAAGACACCGCAGCGCCTGAAGCCCTATGCCAGCCTGGCCGCGGTGGCGCAGCGCCTGCGCCAGACCAACCCGCGCCTGCCGGCCGAGCGTGCCGAGTGGCTGGCCGCGCACTGGGCCGAGCGCCAGCCCGACGGGCAGTGGACGCTGCTGGCCGATGCCGCGCACCGGCGCGTCAACCCGGTGCCCTACCGCGCGGCCGATGCCATGGCCACCTGGCGCGCCATCAGCGCACCCACGCTGTGGGTGCAGGGCGCCGAATCCACGCCCGAGAAGTTCTGGAACGGCCGCTACACGCTGGCCGAGTTCCGCCAGCGCCTGGCCCAGGTGCGCGATGTGCGCGAGCAGTTGCTGCCCGGCGCCGGCCACATGCTGCACCACGACCAGCCGCAGGCGCTGGCGCGCGCCCTGGTGGCCTTCCTCGCTTGATCTGCACGGCGGCCGGCTGCCGGCCCGCGCGTGGGCGATGATGGCGCATGCGCGGCCTTGCGCGCTGCCCGAACCCCTCCTTGCCCAAGCCATGACCCTGTCGCCCCTCATCACCGCCGCCGCGCTGCGTGCGCAACTGGCCGCCGGCACGCCGGTGCAGATCGTCGACTGCAGCTTCGACCTAGCCGATGCCGGCGCCGGCGAGCGCCTGCATGCCCAGGGCCGCCTGCCTGGCGCGCTGTACCTGCACCTCGACCGCGACCTGTCCGGCGCCAAGACCGGCACCACCGGCCGCCACCCCCTGCCCACGCGCGAGGCCTTTGCCGGTACGCTGGCGGCCCGCGGCCTGCGCGACGACCAGCCCATCGTGGTCTATGACCAGGCCGGGGCCATGTATGCCGCCCGCGCCTGGTGGATGCTGCGCTGGGCCGGCCATGGCGCGGTGCAGGTGCTGGATGGTGGCATCGGCGCCTGGCAGGCGGCCGGCGGCGCGCTGGACAGCGGGCCGCCCGCACCGCACCCCGCGCAGCCCGGCTTTGCACTGCGCCGGCCGCTGGAGGCGATGCTGGACTACGCCACGCTGCGCGCCGAACTGGGCCGGCCCGACCGGCTGATCGTCGATGCCCGCGCACCCGATCGCTTCCGCGGCGAGAACGAGACGCTGGATCCGGTGGCCGGCCACATTCCCGGCGCGCTGAACCGCGTGTTCCGGCTCAACCTGGCTGCCGATGGCGGCTTCAAGCCCGCCGGGGTGTTGCGTGTCGAGTGGCAGGCCCTGCTGGCCGGCCGCGCGCCCGAGGCGCTGGTGATGCAGTGCGGCTCCGGCGTCACCGCCTGCCACAACCTGCTGGCGCTGCAGGCTGCCGGCCTGTCTGGCGGCCGCCTGTACCCAGGCTCGTGGAGCGAGTGGTGCGCCCAGCCGGACACCGTGGTGGCCACCGGCTGAGCCGGGCACCTGCGCAGCCGCCGTCAGCAGTTGCCCACCTGCGCCGGCCGGGCCATGCTGCTGTCGGCCGGCAGGATCTGACCCGCGCGCGAGGGCTGCACCTGCAGGCAGCCCGTGCCGCGGCGCAGCTCGAAGCCGTCGCCGCGGCGCACGGTGCGCAATGTGCTGTCGGTGCCCAGGGTGCGCGCCATGCGCTGCTCGCCATCCAGCGGCGCGGTCTGGGTGCGCGGATCGTCGCGTGCCCAGGCCGCGGCCGGTGGTGCCGAGGCCGGGCGCGCGGGCAGGCCCAGGTTCAGCGGCGCGGGTGCGGTGGCCGCTGTAGGTGACGGGTTCATTGGCGCCGTGCTCAGCGACGCGGCCGGCGGCGGCGCGGTGATGGCCTGGGGCTCGGTGGCGCGGGCGGGTGCCGCAAGGCTCGGCGCGGGCCGGTCCACCAGCCGGCGGGCCGGCGCAGCGGCTGCGGCACGCGGCGGCGTTGCGGGTGCTGGCGCCGCCGGCGGGCTGATCCACACATGCACCGGCGCAGCGGCCGCTGGGGGCGGCGCACCGCGCCACAGCGCCTGCTGCAGTGCCAGGCCCAGGCCGATGTGCAAGGCCAGCACCAGCAGGGCCAGACGGTGCCGCGCCTGCGTGAAACGCGGCGTCATGTCACCTTGGGGCCGGGGTCGGCCGATGGTGCGCCGTGCTCGGGCCATTCAGGCTGCCAGGCCAGCAGGTCACCGGGCTGGCACTGCAGCACCGCGCAGATGCGGGCCAGCGTGTCGAAGCGCACGCCGCGCACCTTGCCGCTCTTCAGCAGCGACAGGTTCTGCTCGGTGATGCCGATGCGCTCGGCCAGTTCGCGCGAGCGCATCTTGCGCCGCGCCAGCATCACATCGAGTTGCACGATGATGGGCAAGTCTCAGCCCTGCCTGGCCGCCCGGGCGGCCCGGTCGGCCGGCTGCGCGGTTGCGCCGCCGCCCGTCTGACGCCGCGCGGCCACGCTGCGCACCGGCCAGCGCGGCCGCGGCGCCGTGCGGTGGCCGGCGCAGGCGGCGGATGGGGAGGCTGTGGCGGTGATCTTCATGTCCTGCATGATGGAATGACTGTAAAACAACCAGGGTGTGCGGCCAGGCCATCGCCGCCAGCGCATGGTGCAGGCGCCGGTGAGCGCGGCGTGGCGGCCGTGACGGCCCGGGCCTGCACGTCGCCGACGCGACCGCCCGCCGGCCGGCATGCGGCACACTCGCGCGCTGGTATCACGCGGCGGCCCGGTCCGGTGCGCGGCCGCTCCACGTTCACCCACCAGGCCCACGCATGGAACTCACGCAACTCGGCGGCAGCGATCTGCGCGTCACCCGCATCTGCCTCGGCACCATGACCTTCGGCGAGCAGGTCGACGAGGCGAGCGCCTTCGCCATCCTCGACCGGGCTGTCGAGCGCGGCATCAACTTCCTGGACACGGCCGAGATGTATGCCGTGCCGGCGCGGCGCGAGACCTTCGGCGCCACCGAGACCATCCTCGGCCGCTGGTTCGATGCGCGCCCCGGCGTGCGCCAGAAGCTGGTGCTGGCCACCAAGGTGGCCGGGCCATCGCGCGGCATGCCCTGGATCCGCGACGGCGCGGCCAACCTGCTGCCCGGGCACATCGTGGCCGCCTGCGACGACAGCCTCAAGCGCCTGCGCACCGAGGTCATCGACCTGTACCAGATCCACTGGCCCAACCGCAATGCGCCGATGTTCGGCAGCCTGTACCTCGAC